>CALXFB010000003.1 GCA_944387475.1 uncultured Clostridia bacterium | reverse complement strand
TAGCCAGAATAAGAAAGGTAATCTAAAGGAAACTTTTTTGCTGGCTAACCATCAGTAATTTCCTATACATAATTGTTTTATTAATATTAGCAGGAGTAAGTATTGCAATGTTAACAGGCGAAAATGGAATTTTAACTCAAGCAAATAAGGCAAAGATAGAACAGTCACATGGAGCAGTAAAAGATGCATTAGCACTAGCATATAATGAATGGCAAATAGAAGTAAGAACAGCTGATACAACAAGATTAGCGAGTAAAGAAGTAGTAACAATAAAAGGAAAAGAGGAGAAATCCTTAGCTGGGACATCAAGTACATTTTTAGAGTTTTTAGAAAATAATGGATATATAAAAGAAGGAACAACAGATGTATTAGATGTAGAGGAATTAACAGGAGGAAAACAAGCATTAGGAAATGGAGATACAACAGATATTTATAAAATAGAAGAACAAGATGGAAAATATGTAGTAAATTATATAGAAGAAGATAATAGTAAAAAACAAATATGGAGTATAGGAATAGATGAAGAAGAGGAAGAAACAGGAGAAGTAACATTAGAACCAGACACAGGTAAAGAAGAATTAATATTAGTATATAATGTACAAAATGGAGACACAATAGAGTTACCATACTATTTGCAATGGTTTGACGGAGAAAATGAAAATTCAGCCACATTTAATTTTACAGTAGACTGGGGAGATGGAACAACAGAAAATATAACAAATGCAGATATAGCAACAAAGGCAATACATACATATAATAATTTAGAACAAGTAGGAGAATTAAAAATAAAAATATCAGGAACATATGAAAGTATAGCAACATCTAATGAAAGCTCTGAATATAGACAAGGATATGATAAATTAGTAAGAGTAGAACAATGGGGAACAACAGGAATAAAAACACTTGGTTTAATGTATTGTATAAATCTAACACAACTAGCAACACCAACAGAAAGTAGTTTTAAAGATTTAGCATCTGTAAGTCTTGAAGGTTCAGGAATAACAAGTATACCAGATAAATTATTTGCAAATTGTAGTAATATAACAAGTTTCTATAATGCTTTTGATAATTGTACTAATTTAACAACAATAGGGAATTATGCATTTGCAAATTGTAGTAATGTAACAAGTTTTGGAGGAACTTTTGATAATTGTACTAATTTAACAACAATAGGAGATTATGCATTTGCAAATTGTAGTAATGTAACAAGTTTTGGAGGAACTTTTGATAATTGTACTAATTTAACAACAATAGGGAATTATGCATTTGCAAATTGTAGTAATGTAACAAGTTTTGGAGGAACTTTTGATAATTGTACTAATTTAACAACAATAGGAGATTATGCATTTGCAAATTGTAGTAATGTAACAAGTTTTGAAAGTGTTTTCTATGGACTTAGTAATTTAACAACAATAGGAGATTATGCATTTGCAAATTGTAGCAATGTAACAAGTTTTCATAATACTTTCAGTGGGTGTAGTAATTTAGAAACGATAGGAGAGCATATGTTTGCGGGATGTACAAGTGTGGAAAGTTATAGATTTACTTTTATTGGATGTGGTAATCTAACAGGAAAAGCGCCAAAATTATGGCTAACTGGAGATAATTCGAAAGAAAATGGTTTTAAAGGAACACCAGATGGTTATAATTGCTTTATGGGCTGTGAAGGATTAGAAAATTATAATGAAATACCAGAATATTGGAAATACGAACCTATGTAAAAGTAAAAAATAATATAATTAGTAAAAAATATTACATTATTTAAGAAGAGATGCTAGCAATTAGCATCTTTTTTGTTTTAATGTAACCTTTTTGTCTTTTATGGTATTATATAAGTGTAAGATATCTTAAAAAGGAGATTTATATATAAATTGAAAACTTTAGAAAATTATGTAGAAAAAGATAAATTAAATATAGAAAAAGTCATTAATGATTATAGTAATTTTTTGTATAAATTTGTTAAAAGTAATAGTTATAATTTAAATAAAGAAGATATAGAAGAAATAGTATCAGAGAGTTTTTTTGTGTTATGGAAAAATTATAAGAAAATGAATTTGTCTGATAATATAGGTAATTATTTATGTGGTGTTTCAAGAAATATTTTACTAAAAAAACTTAGAAAAAATAAAATTTTTAATAAAAATGTTAATATAGAAGATTACCAAAATGTTTTAGATTGTAAAAAAGATGTAGAAGACATGTTTTATGAACAAGAAAGAATTAGTTTTATGGAAAATATTGTTTTAGGTTTAGACAGTGAAAGTAGAGAAATTTTTATATTATATTATTATGAGCAAAGGAAGGTAAAAGAAATTTCTAAAATCTTAAATATAAGCGAAGCTAAAGTTAAAACAAGATTACATAGAATAAGAAAAAAATTAAGAAAAGAATTAAAAGAAGGAGGGTATGGTTATGGAAAATAAAGATTTTAATGATAAAATTTTAGAAAATGTAAAATTTAAAATAGCTATATCTAACTTTGAAAAGGAGGAAAAGCCTATGAGTAAACAAAAGGTTTTAAAAATGGTAGCCATGTTTGTTGTTATAATTGGATTACTTGCAAGTGCAACATATGCAGGAAGTGTTATTTATGAGAAAATATTTAAAGAGCCTGAAAAAATAGAAAATTATATAGAAGAACTAAAAGTAACTAAAGAAGATTTAGAAAAGGTAATTACTAAGGAAGAAGCTATAAATAAAGCAAAAGAAGAGCTAAAAAGATATAAAATAGATTTAGATGTAAATAAAATACAAAGTGTAGAGTTAGAAAAAAATCCTAATTATGATGAGATTACTTATATTATAAGTTTAAGTAAAACAGAACAATTTTTTATAGATGCAAGAACAGGAGTTTTAAATTATTTTTGTGTTGATGAGTTCTTAAGTTTAGAAGAATTAGAAAAATGTACATCTACTAGGGAAGATGTTTTAGAACAAGCAAAACTTAAATTAAAAGAATATGGTTACGATGAAAATGAATATAAAATTTCATATGTAAATTCTAACAATGGAGATGATGAAAATAATTCTTATTTTTGGTACATATGGTTTTCTAAAGAATATGATGGTGTATTTAATGAGTATCAATCAATTAGCATGACATTTATTCCTAAAATAAATAAGGTACATAGTTTATCTATTAGTGATGAGCCTTTTGAAAATAACGAGATTAAAATAACTATGGAACAAGCAATAGATATCGCAAAAGAAAAAGATAAAATAATTAATACTGAAAATTATATACAAAAGGGAGTAGATGCTAAACTTGATATAGTAAGAGTAAATCCAGAAGTGTATTTAAAGGAAAATGGCTTGGAAAATGGTAATAAAGTAGCAACTTTAGAAGATGGTAGTACATATTCTTATTATGAGTATAAAATGAATGGTAGAGTAAGAAAAGCATATAAGGTAACTATTTCGTATGAAAATAGACCATTGGGCCTTACAAGGACTTATTATGTAGATGTAACTACTGGTGAAGTTATAGGTGGCGAAGATATTTTTGATAAAAAGGTTGATGAAAATATAACCGATTAAAGTAAAATTAAAATTTTAAATTAAATTAATAGAAGCGGAAAACCGCTTCTTTTTTATACAAAGCGGGAAAAAAATAAAAGTTCCCGTAAAAACTTGCAAAAATGAACTAAAAGTCCTCGTAAAAACTTGCAAATTAAAGCTAAAAGTCATCATAAAAACTTGCGATTTAAAAATAGAAGTCCTCATAAAAACTTGCATAGAACAGCAAAAAATTGTATAATATAATAAAGAAAGTAGTTATTTGAGGTGATAGAAATGTTAGAGAGAAAAATTACTAAAGTTTTAGAAGAATGGAAGAATGAAGATAAAAAAACATGTTTATTAATTAGGGGAGCAAGGCAAGTAGGGAAAACATTTATAATTGATGACTTTGCGAAAAAAAATTATGAAAATTATATTTATATAAATTTCGAATTAATGCCTGAATATAAAAAGATTTTTGACGGAAATTTAGATATACAAACATTAATAATGAAATTAGAAGTAACATTTCCAAATATAAATATTGTACCAAATAGAACTATTCTATTCTTAGACGAAATACAATCTTGCCCGAATGCAAGAACAGCTTTAAAAAGTTTTGCTTTAGATGGAAGGATTGATGTTATTTGCTCTGGTTCTTTGCTAGGTTTGTATTATAAAGAGGTAACATCATATCCGGTTGGATATGAAAGAGTAGTTGACTTATATCCACTAGATTTTGAAGAGTTTTTGTGGGGATTAGGAATAAAAAAAGAAATGATAAATTATGTAAGAGAATGTTTTGAGAGAATAAAACCTATTGATGAATATATATTAAAACAATTATCTGAACAATTTAAAATGTATATGTTAGTTGGTGGAATGCCGAATGTAGTAAACGAATATATAAGAACAAATAGTTTAGCAAAGGTTTTAACAATGCAAAAAGCAATTGTAGAAAACTATTTATTAGATGTAGTAAAATTTGCTGAAACTAGCAGTAAGCAAAAGATTATAAATACTTTTAATAGTATACCAGCACAATTATCAAAAAGGAACAAAAAATTCTTATTTTCTGAAATAAATGAAGATGAAGAAAATGTAGGAGAAAGAAAATATACATCAGCTATGGAATGGTTAAAAGATGCTGGAATAATTAATTTTTGTTACAATTTATCTGAACCAGCATTACCATTAATTTCAAATATAAGATTAAATTGCTTTAAAGTATATATGAGAGATACAGGATTATTAATATCAATGTTAGAAGAAGGAACACAAAAAGCAATATTAGATGATGATTTATATATAAATCAAGGAGCATTATTAGAAAATGTATGTGCTGAAGAAATAGCAACAAGGCACAGTAGATTAATGTATTTTGAAAGAAAAAGTACCTTAGAAATAGATTTTATACTAAATATAGATGGAAAAGTAACAGCAATTGAAGTTAAATCAGGAAAAAATAAACAAGCAAAATCTTTAAAATCAATTATACAAAACTATAAAACAGTAACAAGATATATGAAATTTGAAAATGAATGTAATGTATATAAGGATAAGGAAAACATAGAACATTATCCATTATTTATGATAATGTTTATATAGACAATAGAAATGATGTTAAAACTAAAAATTAACCTCATTTTCAGCAAGTGTAAATATGTATATTAATAAGTATAATCCTAAATATGCTATAAGATTTTCAACTAGAAACTTTGGATATGAAAATAATATAAAATCAATACCTTTATATGCAGCATTTTTTATAAAAGAATTGGAATAAAAAATTTCAGTTCTTTTTGCATTGGTCAATAAAATGTGGTATAATATAAGTATATTGGTCAAGAAAATGTGATATAATATATAAACATTGGTCAAGAAAACGTAAAGAAAGAAAAAGGGAGATGAGAAAATGTATAGAAAAATAATAGAAGATTTAAAAAAATGGAAAAATAAGAAAGATAGATTACCTCTTATTTTAAGGGGTGCAAGACAAGTTGGTAAAACTTGGATATTACAAGAATTCGGAAAAGAATGTTTTGATGATGTATTGTATATAAATTTTGAAAATGCAGGCAGTATTGCTGATTTGTTTGAGGAAAATATTAAGCCAAAAAGAATTATAGAATATTTATCAGCATATCATCACAAAAAAATAGAACCACAAAAAACATTAATAATTTTTGATGAAATCCAAGAGTTTCCAAGAGCACTTACAGCTTTAAAATATTTTGCAGAAGAAACCCCAGAATATGCAATATGTTGTGCAGGAAGTTTGTTAGGAGTATTTTTACATGATAAGGTCTCATTTCCAGTAGGAAAAGTAGATTTTTTAGAATTACAACCATTAGATTTTGAAGAATTTCTAATTGCAAATGACGAAACACCACTAATTAATATTATTAAAAAAAATAAATTAGAGCAATTACCAAGTTTAATAACAGATAAATTAAAAGATTATTTAAAAAAATATTTTGTAATAGGTGGAATGCCGAAAGCCATAAAAACATGGGTAGAAGAAAAAGACTTTGAGTTTGTAGAAAGTGTACAAAGAGGAATATTAGAAGCATATGAAAGAGATTTTTCAAAACATGCAGACAAAAATACTGCTACAAAAATACGATATGTATGGAATAGTATACCATCACAACTTGCAAAAGAAAATAGAAAATTTATATATGGAGTTGTAAGAGATGGTGCAAGAGCAAGAGAATATGAAAACTCAATTAATTGGTTAAAAGATACTGGGCTAATTAGAATAGTAAATAGGGTAAAATGTGGAGATAAACAACCACTAAAAGCATATGAAGATTTAAAAGCATTTAAGATATACTTATTAGATATTGGGCTATTAAGAGTTCTTTGTGAGTTACCATATGAGACGATAATTGAAAAAGATGCGATATATAATGAGTTTAATGGCTTACTTACTGAGCAATTTGTACTTCAAGAATTAGAAAATATAAAAAAAATAAATACAATATATTATTGGACAAATGAATTTCAGAGTGAAGTGGATTTTGTGTTTTCTTATAAAAATCTAATACTACCGGTAGAAGCAAAAGCAGGAATTAATGTAAAAGCACAAAGTTTAAAAGTATATATGAAAGAATATAATCCAAAATTTGCAATAAGATATTCATTGTTAAATATAAAATTTGATAATAATATATTAAATATTCCATTATATGCAATATGGAACACAGAAAATTATATTAAAGAAATAAATTAGAACCGCTACCGAAAATATATTTGCCTGCAAAAAGTGGCAAAGTCTTGCGAAACTAACCTGCAAAAAGTGGCAAAAACAATTGACTGCACGTAAAAATTATGCTAAAATTAAAAATGTGGAGGATAAATAAATGGAAAGATTATTTGAAAAAAAGTTATTAGATTGGAAACAGTCAGGGATGAAAAAACCACTAATGGTTGTTGGAGCAAGACAGATTGGAAAAACATATATTATAGAAAAATTTGCAAAAGAAAATTTTGAACAATATTTGTATTTTAATTTAGAAAAAAATTCAGAGCTAAGAGAAATTTTTGAAAAAACTATTGATGATGAAAAAATAATAGAAAATTTAGAACTATATATAGGAAAAAAGATAGATATAGAAAAAACAATATTATTTTTTGATGAAGTTCAAGTAAGTGAAAATTTCATAGTGTCATTAAAATACTTTAATGAATCAGAAAAACCTTATAAAATAATTTGTGCAGGTAGTTTATTAGGAGTTAAAATAAATAGATTTAAAAGTTCATTTCCAGTTGGTAAAATAAGAATGGAAACTATGTGTCCAATGAATTTTGAGGAATTTTTGATGGCATCTGGAAAAGAAATGCTAAAAAATAAAATAGAGGAATGTTATGAAACAATGACGCCAATGCCTGAATTTGCCCATAAACAAGCAATAGAGTTATACAAAAAATATTTATGTGTTGGTGGAATGCCTGAAGCAGTAAAAGATTTTGTAGAAAATGATTTAGATGTGGAAAAATTCGATTCACATATAATTTCAGATATAAAAGAAATGTATATAGCTGATATGCAAAAATATGTTAAAAACAATTTAGAAACAGTAAAAATTGAAAAAATATATAAAAATATACCAAGTCAGTTAGCAAAAGATAATAAAAATTTCCAATATAGTTTTATAGACGAAGATGGTAGAAAAAGAAAATATGAAAGTTCAATAGATTGGTTAGTATCATCAAAAATGATATTAATAAATTATAATGCAAAAAGAATGGAGATACCATTAAAAGTATATATAGATGAAAACAAATTTAAATTATATTTAAGTGATGTGGGGATACTTACAAGTATGAGTGAAATAAGATTTTCAGATATAATGCTTGATAAAACATTTTTGTATAAAGGAGCTATTACAGAAAATTATATTGCCCAAGAACTGGCATCTAAGGAAGAATCACTGTATTATTGGACATCAAATAGGAGTGCCGAGATAGATTTTGTATTATATAGTAAAGAAGATGGAATTATTCCAATAGAAGTAAAAAGTGGTAATAATGTTAGATCAGTAAGTTTAAACATGTATATTAATAAATATAATCCTAAATATGCTATAAGATTTTCAACTAGAAACTTTGGATATGAAAATAATATAAAATCAATACCTTTATATGCAGCATTTTGTGTAAAATAATGTATAAAAGTTAGGAGAAAATTGTGAAATATTATTTGATGGATAAAAATACAGAAATAGCACTAATAGAATATGATACAAATTTAAATGTTATTTCTAAAATTTATAAAAAAATTAATTTTGAGTATGCTCCTTTAAATTTATATGCTAATCAAAACAGAAAAGATTTTAATTTAGAAAAAGAAATGAATAGATGGTTTAAAGGAAGAGGAATACCAAGTTGGAGAAAAGATTTAGAAAGGTTATTAAAAAATCTTAATGTAAAATTTTCAGATGAATTATTAGATAAAGCATATGGATTATCATTATCAGATCAATATTGGATAAATCCAGCTGAAAATAAATTAAAGTGGAAAGATATAAATTTTTTTACAAATGATTTCGAATATAAGGCATTTTTAGATGCATCTATATTAAATAAATCAAGTAGAAATATAAGTTTAATGACACCTAATAATACAACAGATGGAATGATACAAAAAGCATGGATAATAGAAAAAGGAAAAAGAAAGTTAATTAAAGGAACATTCTATAATGCAAACCAAGAACCTTTAAATGAAAAGCTAACATCAATAATTTGCAGGTACTTAGGATTTGATTACTGTAATTATGAAATAGAAGTATTAGAAAATAAACTTGTTTCAAAATGTGAAGATTTTGTAAACGAGAATACTGAATATATAACAGCTTATGATATTTTACAAACAGAAAAGAAGAGCAATAATATATCTACATATGAACATTATATTAAAATATTAGAAGAAAATGGTATAGAAAATGCACGAATAAATATAGAAAACATGTTACTTATTGACTTTTTGGTAATGAATATAGATAGGCATTTAGGAAATTTTGGTGTTATTAGAAATGTAGAAACTTTAAAATGGGAAAAATTAGCACCTATATTTGATACAGGAGAAGCCTTAAATTGTGATAAAGAAATATCTTTTATGAACTTTAAAGATGGAAATGGTAGGTTTTTTGGAAATGATAAGAAACCATTTAAAGATTATTTAAAATATATAAAAAATATAGAAAGATTTAATATCTCATGTAAAAAGAAAGTAATAGAGCAATGGAGTAAAATGCTAAAAGATTATCAAATATATACTGGAATGCAAGATGAGAGGATAAAAAAATTAGTAGAAGGATTAGAATATAGATTTAATTTGTTAGGAAAATATATAGAAAAAAATAAATAAAATAAAATGAAAAAAATTTCTCATATAAAATGTGAGGAATTTTTTGTAATTTTTTTCAAATAAAGGTAAAAAAAGCTTTAAAAAATTAAAAAAATGGTATACAATATTATAAAATGAAATTTTAGGGAGAGGTATATGAACAAAAAATGGCAGATAAGTGAAACAGATGAAGCAAAAGTACAAGAAATAATAGAAAAATATAAAATAAATAAATTGCTAGCAACAATATTAGTACATAGAGGAATAATAAAAAAAGAAGATATACAATTATTTTTAGAACCAACAAGAAATGATTTTCATGACCCATATTTAATGAAAGATATGGAAATAGCAGTAGAAAGAATAATAAAAGCAATAGAAAATAAAGAAAAAGTAATAATATATGGGGATTATGATGTAGATGGAATAACAAGTACAACAGTTTTAAAAAAGTTTTTAAAGGATGTAGGGTTAGAAACATCTTACTATATACCCAATAGGCTAAATGAAGGATATGGACTAAATAAACCAGCAATTGAAAAAATAGTAAATGAAGGATATAAATTAATGATAACAGTCGACTGTGGAATATCAGCAATAGAAGAAATAGACTATGCAAACAGTTTAGGATTAGAAACAATAGTAACAGACCATCATGAGCCAGGAGATGTTTTACCAAAGGCGCTTGCGGTAGTTGATAATAAAAGAAAAGACAGTAATTATCCATTTAGAGACTTAGCAGGAGTAGGAGTAGCATTTAAACTATGTCAGGCAATAGGAATAAAATTGGGGTTAAAAGAAGAAACATATTTAAAATATTTAGATATAGTATGTGTAGGAACAATTTCAGATATAGTACCATTAGTCCGGAGAAAACAGAACAATAACAAAATTACGGATTATTACTTGTAAAACAAACAAAAAATATGGGACTAAAATCAATAATACAATCATCTGGATATAATAAAATAGACTCAAATACAATATCTTTTGGAGTAGCACCAAGAATAAATGCATGTGGAAGAATGGGAAAAGCAGAAGAAGCATTAGAACTATTATTATCAAATGACATATATAGAGTAAATGAGCTAACAAAAAAATTAAATGAACACAATTTAAGAAGACAAGAAATAGAAAAAGAAATATTTGAAAATGCAAAAGAAAAAATAGAAAAAGAACATTTAGAAGAAAATAGAACAATAGTAGTAGGAGGAAAAGGTTGGCATCATGGAGTAATTGGAATAGTTTCATCTAAAATAACAGATTTATATTTTAAGCCAAGTATTTTATTTAGCTTTGAAGAAGATGGGATAGGAAAAGGCTCTGGAAGAAGTATTCCGGGATTTGACCTGCATAAAGCATTAACAAAGTGTAAAGACACATTAGAAAGATTCGGCGGGCATAGTATGGCAGTGGGAGTTACAATAAAAAAAGAACAATTAGAAGAATTTAAAGAAAAATTTGAAGAAATAGCACAACAAGAAAAAACAGAAGAAATCATGCCAGTATTAAATATAGATGCAAAAATAGATTTAAATATGCTAAACAAAGAAATGATAGAAAGCCTAAAAGAATTAGAACCATTCGGAGAAGCAAATAAAATGCCAATATTTGCATTTAAAGGATTAAAGATAGATTCAATTAGGGCATTATCAGAAGGAAAACATTTAAAATTAACACTAAAAGATGAAAATAAAATAATAAATGCAATAGGATTTAATATAGGAAATTTAGTAGAAGAATATAAAATAGGAGACAAAATAGATGTAGCAGGGGTGTTAGAAATAAATACATTTAACCGGAGTAGATAACCTGCAAATAAATATAAAAGATATAATGAAAGCAATATAGAAGAAAATAAAAAAAGGGGTGAAATCATGCAAGAACAAAAGAACAGAACTATACAAGAAGTAATAGCAAAAAGAAAAGAACATTCAAGAAGAGTAGATACAAAATTAATAATGAAAGCATATAATTATGCAAAAAGTCATCATGGAGACCAATTAAGAAAATCAGGAGAACCATATATAATACATCCATTAAATGTAGCATATATTTTAGCAGAAATAGGGTTAGATGATAGTACAATTGCAGCAGCACTTTTACATGATGTTGTAGAAGACACAGAAGTAAGTCAAAATCAGATAACAAAAGAATTCGGGCAAGAAATATCAGACATGGTAGCAGGAGTTACAAAGCTTGGGAATATATTTTTTACGTCAGTAGAGGAAAGACAAGTAGAAGATTATAGAAAAATGTTCTTAGCAATGGGAAAGGACATAAGAGTAATACTAATAAAATTAGCAGATAGACTACATAATATGAGAACATTAAAATTTTTAAAAAGAGATAGACAAATAGCAATAAGTAAGGAAACAATGGATTTATATGCACCACTTGCAAATAGACTTGGTCTATACTCTTTAAAATGGGAATTAGAAGATTTAGCATTTAAATACTTATATCCAGATGAATACCATGAAGTTGTAGAAGGAATAAACAAAAAAAGAGAAGAAAGACTACAATTTATAGAAAAAATAATGGATGATATAAGAGTAGCATTAAAAAAACATAGAATAGATGCAGAAGTAACAGGAAGAGCAAAACATTTATATAGTATATATAGAAAGATGAAAAGAGATAATAAAACATTAGATCAAATTTATGATTTATTTGCACTAAGAATTTTGGTAAACTCGGTAAAAGATTGTTATGCAGCATTAGGAGTGGTACATGAATTATATAACCCAATGCCTGGAAGGTTTAAAGATTATATAGCAGTACCAAAGCCTAATATGTACCAATCAATACATACAACATTACTTGGAGAAAATGGAACACCATTTGAAGTACAAATACGTACATATGAAATGCACAGAATAGCAGAATTCGGTATAGCAGCCCATTGGGCATATAAAGAAGCAAGCTATTTTGGTAAAAAACAATCTGTAAAAGTTACAGATGATAAATTATCATGGCTACGTGAAACATTAGAATGGCAAAAAGATATGCAAGACCCACAAGAATTTTTAGAAACATTAAAAACAGAATTATTTGAAGATGAAGTATATGTATTTACACCAAAAGGAAAAATAATAGTGTTGCCTAGAGGAGCAACACCAATAGATTTTGCATATGGTATACACCAAGAAATAGGAAATAAGATGACAGGCTGTAAAATAAATAGTAAGATGATGCCTATTGTAACACCACTTAAGAACGGTGATATAGTAGATATTATAACATCAGACAATTCAAAAGGACCGAGTAGAGATTGGCTCAAATTTGTAAAAAGCTCAAGTGCTAAAAACAAAATAAAATCTTGGTTTAAAAAAGCACAAAAAAGTGAAAATATAGAAAGAGGAAAAGACTTAATAGAAAAAGAATTAAAAAGAATAGGAGTATCACATACAGATTTATTTAAAAACCAATATGTAGAGCCAATGCTTGAAAAATATCGTTACAAAAATTTAGATGATATGTATTTAGCAGTAGGTTTTGGAGCAAATTCGGCAGTAAAAGTAATAGCAAGAATGCTTCAAGAATATAGAAAAGAACACGAAGAAGAAGGAGTAGAAGAAAAAATACAAGAACTTGCAAAAGCAAGACAAAGAAAACCAAAAGTATCAGGTTCAGGAATTGTAGTAAAAGGAATAGATAACTGTTTAGTAAAATTATCAAAATGTTGTAACCCACTTCCAGGAGATGAAATAGTAGGATATATTACAAAAGGAAGAGGAGTATCAGTACATAGAAAAGATTGCTCTAACATTAAAAATTTAATATCTGAAGAAAATAGAATGATAGATGTAGAATGGTATAAAGAAAATAAAGAAACATATCAAGCAGATATAGAAGTACGTGCAAATGACAGATCAGGACTTCTTTTAGATATATTAAAACAAATAGGAACAACAAAAGCTCTAATATTAGGTGTAAAAACAAAAACAACTAAAGAAAGAATTGCAATAATAGGAGTAACATTAGAAGTAGAAAGTTTAGAAGAATTAAATAGAGCAATAAATGCAATAAGAAAAGTAGAAAGTGTATATGATGTAAGGCGTAGTTAAAACTGTTTTTTGGGACGGGGGAAAAAAACAGCATGTCAAAAAAGAAAGGAATATAAAAATGATTTTAAAAGAACTAAAGATTAATACATGGATAGGTGATCCGACTAATTGTTATATTTTATTTGATGAAAAATCAAAAGAGACTATGGTAATAGATCCAGCAGGTGATGTGGGAAAAATTGAAGAGTTAATACATATATTAAAAGGAAATTTAAAATATATTTATTTAACACATTGCCATGGAGACCATATATTAGGAGCAACAGAACTAAAACAAAAGTGTGGTGGAAAAATATTAATACATTATGATGATGCAGATGGTTTAAATAATGTAGAAATTAATTTAACACCATATATGATGGAAAAACATATAGAATTAGAAGCAGATTCAAGAATAGAAGACAATGATTTGATACATTTAGGTGATTTAGAATTTAAAGTAATACACACACCAGGACATACAAGAGGCGGAACTTCACTTTATTGTCAAAAAGAGGGATGTGTTTTTTCAGGTGATACTCTATTTAGAGGCACATGGGGAAGAACAGATTGTCCGACTGGAAGTTTAGAAGAGATTATGAATTCTATTATAAATAAATTATTAATTCTTCCAGATGACACAATTTGTTACCCAGGTCATGGATTAAGTACTAAGATAAGAGATGAAAAACCTATTTATTTAGAATTAAAACCTAAATTGATATAAAAAATAGAAGAAAGTAAGATTAGAACTTTGAAAATATATTATGGAATTACCTTTGTTATAAAAAAGCCTAATAAGGATGAAGATGAGTAAAACAAATTTTGTAATAATAAGAAAGATACAAGTAATATGTACTTTTATAAAAAATCATTTTAATGTTAGTTATAGTGAAGCAAGAAAAATGTTATATAATTCTAAATTGTATAATATAGAAAAGAAAATAAATGATTTTGTAGTTTTTGTTTAGAAACATTTAAATTAAAATATAATTTGAGTGGTAAAGAAGTATATAACTTATTTGATAAATATAAAGTATTTAATTATTTAAAAGAAGGTTATGATATGTTACATACTCAAGGTGAAGCGTGGATTGTAAATGATATAAAAGAGTTCTTAAAAATTAGAGATTATGATATAGAAAATATAAAATAAGGAAGGAAGAATTAATATGGCAAAAACAGAACCAAGAACATTATCTGGTTTTATGGAATTATTACCAAGTGATCAGATATTATTTGAACAAATGAAAAATACTATTGAAGAGACATATCAAAAATTCGGTTTTTTACCATTAGATACACCAATAATTGAATTATCAGAAGTTTTACTTGCAAAGGCTGGGGGAGAAACTGAAAAACAAATATATAGATTTAATAGAGGAGATAATGATTTATCTTTAAGATTTGATTTAACAGTTCCACTTGCTAAATATGTTGCTAAAAATTATGGTAATTTAAGCTTTCCTTTTAGAAGGTATCAAATAGGTAAAGTATATCGTGGCGAAAGAACACAAAAAGGTAGATTTAGAGAGTTTTACCAATGTGATATAGATATTATAGGTGATGGAGAGCTAGATTTAATTAATGATGCAGAATTACCTAGTGTTATTTACAGGATTTTTACAAAATTAGGTTTTAGAGATTTTACAATTAAGGTAAATAACAGAAAATTATTAAATGGATTATTTATAGAAATCGGGCAAAAAGATAATGCTACTGAGATTTTAAGAATAATTGATAAAATTGATAAAATTGGAAAAGAAGCGGTAATAGAAGAATTAGAAAAAATAAATATAGAAAAACAGCAAATAGAAAAAATTATTAATTTCATAGAAATAGATGGTACAAATTCTGAAAAAATAGAAAAATTAAGAACTTTAAATATTGAAAATGAAGTTTTTAATAAAGGTTTAGAAGAGTTAGAATTTGTTTATAACAATATGAAATTATTCGGAGTACCAAAAGAAAATCTTAAAATAGATTTAACTATTGCAAGAGGGCTTGATTATTATACAGGAACTGTTTATGAAACATTTTTAAATGATTATAGAGAGCTTCGGAAGTGTTTGCTCAGGCCGGTAGATATGAAAATTTAGCAGAAAACTATACTGACAAGAAATTACCTGGAGTTGGTATTTCTATTGGTCTAACACGTCTTTTTTATAAATTAAAAGAACTTAATTTAATACATGTTAGAAAGAAATCAGTAGCAGATGTTTTAATAATACCAATGGTAGAGGATTTAACTGTTCCAATTAAAGTTGCAAATATTTTAAGAGATAATGATATAAATACTGAAATTTATTTAAATAATAAAAAATTAAAGGCTAAATTTAAATATGCAGATAAATTAGAAATTCCATTTGTTGCAGTAATTGGTGAAGATGAAATAGAAAAACAAGTAGTTAAAATAAAAGAAATGAAAACTGGTAAAGAAAGTGAAGTAAAAATAGAAAAATTAGACAGTATGAGAATATCTTTAATATTAAAAGGTGGACATCTTTTTGGAACACTTGATGATTAGAAATATAAAAAAGATAATAGCAAAATCTAAAATAGGTTTTGTTGTTATCTTTTTTTGATTATTTGTATAAAAGTGTAATTTCTTTTCCATTTTTATCAATAAAGTGTTCATCTTTTAGAAGTTTAATTTCTCTCATCATAGCACTTCTATCAATACTTAAGTAATCAGCAAGGTCTGTTAGAGAAAAAGGTATTTTAAAAGTTTTGTTCAAATTCTTAGTAGAAAGAAGATTAAAATAACCAATTAATTTATCTCTAATAGTTCTTTTAGTTAAAAGTTCAACTCTTGTATTTAAATCAGTAATCTTATTTAAAATTAATTCAGGTAGATATTCAGAAAGAGTATGGTGGAATTTACAATTTTTAGTGCATTTTGTGTGAATATCATAATAATTATATATTAAAACATCACAATTAGATTTAGCTTCTACAAATAATTCGTTATTAGTAGTAATAGAATAAAAGACTTCACCGAAAAACATCATTATTTGTAAAGTGTTCTATAATTGTTTTATTACCATTTAAATCATATCTAACAAGGTCAGCATTACCAGAAATAAGAATACAAAATTGGTTTCTGTTTCTAATATAAGATGTAATAGTCTCATCTCTATTAAAACTTTTTTTCTGTACCTTATTGCAACAATTTTTAAAATCATCAACAAATTCATTAATATTAAAGCTAGTAACCATTATAAACATCCTTTTTAAATAATTTAAAACCAAAAAGATTATAATACATTTTTGTTGCGATTGCAACAAAAATAAGAAAATAATATAAAAAAGAATAAAATAGATAAATTAATAATAATAGAAAGCAAAATAAAACGATACTGCAAGTGATTTTTTTGGATTAGGTAGTTTTGCGTGGGAAAATTAAGAGGAGCAAAACTGCTGGTAAGCGAAGCTTAAAGCCAAAAAAACACTCTAAATTCCCGTATGAAGATGTGTCCCAAATGCGACATCTATGTGTGCAAAAGAAACGTCCCCAATTTGTAATATAATTGTAATATTTCTTCTAAATATTATAATATAGCGATGTAGAAAAATGGCAAAAAATGTTTGTGATTTTTGCAACAGAAAAACAAAAAAAATAATATATAATATGAAAAGAAATTTACTTTGAGGGGGAAATGTAAAATGAAAGTAATCAAAAGGGATGGACGTGCTGTTGACTTTGATAGTGGAAAAATAAGAACAGCAATATCAAAGGCTAATAAAGAAGTACGAGTAAAAGAAAGAGCAACAAAAGAAGAAGTAAAGGAAATAGTAAATTATATCCAAGAATTAGACAAAAAGAGAATATTAGTAGAAGACATACAAGATATAATAGAACAAAAACTAATGGAATTACAAAAATTTGAGTTGTCAAAAAGATATATAGTATATCGTTACACAAGAGCATTAGTTAGAAAACAAAATACAACAGATGAGTCAATATTAGGATTGATAAGAAATGAAAATAAAGAACTAGCAGAAGAAAACTCAAATAAAAATACAATGCTAGCATCAACTCAAAGAGATTACATAGCAGGAGAAGTCTCAAGAGATTTAACAAAAAGAATGTTATTGCCAGAAAAAATATCTAAAGCACATGAAGAAGGAATTTTACATTTTCACGATGCAGATTATTTTATACAACCAATATTTAATTGTTGCTTAATAAATATCGGAGATATGTTAGATAATGGAACAGTAATGAATGGTAAAATGATAGAAAGCCCAAAAAGTTTCCAAGTTGCATGTACTGTAGTAACACAGATAATAGCAGCAGTAGCAAGTAACCAATATGGTGGACAGTCAGTAGATCTAAAACATCTAGGAAAATACTTAAAGAAAAGTTATAATAAATTTAAATCTGAAATAGAGAAAAAATATAAAGGAAAATTAAAAAATAGTGTAATAGAAGATTTAGTTCAAGACAGGTTAAAATCAGAACTAAAAGCTGGAGTACAGACAATACAATATCAGATAAATACTTTAATGACAACAAATGGACAATCACCTTTTGTAACATTATTCTTACATTTAGAAGAAGGTGATCCATATATAAAAGAAAATGCAATGATAATAGAAGAAGTATTGAGGCAAAGATATGAAGGAATAAAAAATGAAAAAGGTGTATATGTAACACCGGCATTTCCAAAACTTGTATATGTTTTAGATGAGTTTAACTCTCTAAAAGGAGGTAAATATGATTATTTAACAAGACTTGCTGTTAAATGTTCTGCAAAAAGAATGTATCCAGATTATATTTCAGCAAAAAAGATGCGTGAAAATTATGAAGGTAATGTATTTAGCCCAATGGGCTGTAGAAGCTTTTTATCTCCTTGGAAAGATGAAAATGGCAATTACAAATTTGAAGGAAGGTTTAATCAAGGAGTTGTAAGTATTAATTTACCTCAAATAGCAATTATAGCAGATAGAGATGAAGAAAAGTTCTGGAAACTATTAGATGAAAGATTAGAACTATGTAAAGAAGCCCTAATGTGTAGACATTATGCACTTGTTGGAACAACATCTGATATAAGCCCAATTCACTGGCAATATGGAGCTATTGCAAGACTTAAAAAAGGCGAAAAAATTGATAAACTATTATATGGTGGATATTCTTCAATTTCTTTAGGATATATTGGAATATATGAAACAACAAAATTGATGACAGGTGAAACTCAAACAACTGAAAAAGGACATGATTTTGCAATTAAAGTTATGAGAAAATTAAAAGAAACAGTAGATAAATGGAGAGAAGAGACAAATATAGGTTTTGCATTATATGGTACACCAGCTGAAAGCTTATGTTATAAATTTGCTAGAATTGATAAAGAAAGGTTCGGAACAATTAAGGATGTTACAGACAAAGGTTATTATACAAATTCATATCATGTAGATGTAAGAGAAAAAATAGATGCGTTTAAGAAGTTAGAATTTGAAAGTGAGTTCCAAAAAATTTCAACTGGTGGTTGTATTTCATATGTCGAAATACCTAATATGAATAAAAATATAGATGCTTTAGAAACAGTTGTTAAATTTATTTATGATAATATTCAATATGCAGAATTTAATACAAAATCAGATTATTGCCATGTATGTGGTTTTGATGGAGAAATTAAAATAAATAAAGATAATGAGTGGGAATGCCCTAATTGTGGTAATAAAGACCATAATAAAATGACAGTTGTAAGAAGAACTTGTGGGTATTTAGGAGAAAATTTCTGGAATGTTGGCAAAACTAAAGAAATAAAACAAAGAGTTATGCATTTATAGTGTTTGAAATTTTATGTAAAATATGTTAAAATTATATATAGATAGCTAAAAAGCTATTTGTAGTATAAGTAGCAAAAGAAAGGAAAAACATGAAAGGCGTAGAAGACAAGCAACTCAAGAAGAAGGACTTCCTTCGTGCTGACTTTAAAGCAAAGGCAACACATGAAAAGGAAGAAGAGCTTCCTGAAGGTGCGATCTACCTTGGCTGGACTATAAACCCGATGACTTGTGAAAAGTTTAAGGTTTACAGGATTGCTAGCGAGGATAAAACAACCTTGGCTCGTGTTCGTGTCCTTTAAAAGCCGCTTATGGAAAAATCCCCTATGCATGGGGATTTTTCCAATTTTGTATATGAACTAAAAAACAGAAGTACTTGAATATAATTAAATATAGTGGTAAAATATATATAAGTTTTGTAAAAGACCTTGGACTTTAGGAGGAAGACATCATGGTAGGAAAATTTTTCGGGGTTATTTTAAGAGTTATTTTAGGAATAGCTATAAGACTTTTTATATGTGCTTTGTGTGTGCTGTCACTTGCAATTTGTATATTCATAATTATAAATGTAATCCCAGCAATAATTAAGATATTGGGATATGGTTTATGCATATTGGGGCTTATAATTCTAATAGGAATATTTATATATTGCATTATTTACGAAATAAGGAAGGGGATATTAACATGGAAATTCCTTTCTAAGCATAATTTGACAGCAAAAGAAGCATGGGAAAAAGTTAATAGATATTATTAACTCTTCAAAGAGCAAAATTGTGCACTTTAAATTTTAGTGTAAAACTCCCTTAGTTTTAGCTAGGGGAGTTGTTTTGTAAAAATCTATTTAGTAATTGTTCTCTACATAAATTTTCAAAAGTATCATCTAAAGGCTCTAATGTAAGATTTTCATTATATTTTCTATCTAAAGAATATTTAATAATATAATCTGCAAGGTCAGGATTTTTTGAAAGTAGAGGGCCATGTAAATATGTTGCAATAACATTTTTTATAAAAAAGCCTTCTACATTATCATTAAATTTATTACCATTACCAAAAAGAACATCGCCAAAAGGAGTATCAATATCATAAGTCTGGCCACCATGGTTTTCAAAACCAATTACTTTAGTTTCCATACCATCTAAATTTACATTTAAAACGATATTACCAATACATCTTTTTTTTCTATCATTAATAGCTTCAGTGTAATAAGAAAATACATCAAGTCCTGGGATGATATTTCCATCTACACCTTTGTAATATTTTCCGAATAGTTGGTATGCACCACAAATCAGTAAGAAAAATACACCTTTGTCAATTGCTTCTTTTATATTATCTTTGTATTTTAATAAATCTTTTGATAAAATACTTTGTTCTTGGTCAGCTCCACCTCCTGCAAATACTATATCAAAATCTTTAAAATTAGGTTTTTCATCTCCTATTGAGTATGGAGTAATATTTACTTTAAAACCGCGTTTTTCTAAACGATATTTTAAAACTTGGATATTTCCAAAATCACCATATAATTCTAACATATCAGGATATAAATATAATATATTTAAAAACTTTTCTTCCATATCAAAACTCCTATAATTTTAATTCTTTTCTTGTCGGTTGCAAAGCTGTATAGTTTGCAATTACATATTTTTTAATATTTGTTTTATATAAACTTTGGACAGCATCATGTAAATTTAAATAAGGTTCTATTTTACTTGCATCAAAACCAGCTGTTTTAATTCTAATTGCAATATCATAAGCACGTTTGCCAGATGTTATTATTCTTGATACATTATTTAAATTACTAAAATCAATATCCCATATCCAAGAAACATCGAAGCCGTCTGCTATATTATCATTTAAAACAAATAACAATTCTTTTTCATCATTATCTTCATTTAAAATTCTTAAACTTACATTGCTTCCAGTAGGATTTTTTGCTAAATTTATTATAGTAGCGATACCATTTATTGTTACTTCTTCTAATCTACCATTGTTTAAAACAAATTTAGATAAAGCATTTTTTATAATTTCAGTATCAATATTATATAAAGAAACACAAGCAATTACAGCTGTTAAATTATATACATTGTAAATACTGTTAAATTTAGTTTTATAAGTTATATTATCAACATCAAAAGTTCTATTATTTAAATCAACATTAGTAGCTAGTTTATAAATTGGATTATCACCATAATTACAATTAGGGCATTTAAACTTTCCTATGTGAGAATATTGGTAATATTCATATTCAAGCCTAGTTTTACAAAATGGACAGAATTTTCCTTCACCAGCTTCTTTTTGTTCTTTAGTTGCATATTTATATTTATCAACACTAAAATAATAAATATTTTTATTATCAGGGTTAGCCTTTCCAAGCCTTGAAACATTAGGGTCATCGCTGTTTAAAATTAAATTATTATTATATGTTTTTAAAAATTCATTAATCTTTAAAATTAAAGTCTCAACCTCACCATTTCTATCTAATTGATCTCTAAAAAAGTCAAGGACAATTAATGTGTTTAAAGGAAAATCTTTAAAAACAACAGGAACATAGCCTTCATCTACTTCAAAAACTAAAAAATCTGCTTTTATTTTACCAGTTAAAGTACAATTTTTAATAATAGTAGAAAGTATACCAGTTTCCATATTATTTCCTTCTATATTACTAACAACTTTTTTACCAGCAGTTTTTAAAACATAACCAATAGCATTATTTGTCATGGTTTTTCCGGTTAGTTGCAGTAACAGCAATAACAGGAGAAGATACTTTGAAATATTTAAAAATATTAGGGTTCCACTTATATGCAATTTTACCTAAAAAATTACCACCATGTTTTCCACAAATTTTTAATCCTATATTTAATAATTTCATAATTAATATAATAAAAAAGTTTTTCATATTATTTTTTCCTTTACTAAATTATTTTTTTTGATTATATCATTTATAATATTATAAGTACATACTTTAGAAATATTTTTTAATTATTATCTTTAATAGCATTTTTTTTAGATATAATATTAAGAAAAATTTAACATAAAAGATGACGTGATAGAAAAATCTGAAATTAACAGAAATTTTAAGATAGAAAAATAAATAGAGAAAAGAAGAGAGGTTGTTTATAAAAAATAGTTTAGATAAAAAATAAAAAAAATAGTTTAGAACACTTGAAATGTGTTCTTTTTTGTTATAAAATAGGTCTGTATTATAAAATAAAGAAAATTGTGTAAACTAATAAAAGTAAAAAAAGGAGGATTTTAAAAATGAGTAAAAAAACAGTTAAAGATATTGATTTGAAAGGAAAGAAAGTATTAGTTAGATGTGATTTTAATGTACCATTAGATGAAAATGGAAATATTACAGATAATACAAGAATAGTAGCTGCATTACCAACTATAAAATATTTGCTAGAAAATAATTGCAGTGTTATTTTATGCTCACATTTAGGAAGACCAAAAGGAGAATTTAATGAGAAATATTCTTTAAAACCAGTAGCAAAAGAATTATCAAAATTATTAGAAAAACAAGTAATTATGTCAAAAGATGTTATAGGAGAAGATACTAAGAAAAAAGCTTCTGAATTAAAACAAGGTGAAATATTATTATTAGAAAATGTAAGATTCCATAGAGAAGAAACAGACAATGATCCAGAATTTAGTAAAAAATTAGCAAGCTTAGCAGAAGTATATGTAAATGATGCATTTGGAGCAGCTCATAGAGCACATAGTTCAACAGTTGGCGTAGCATCATATCTACCAGCAGTATCAGGCTTTTTAATTGAAAAAGAATTAAAATTCTTAGGAGATGCTTTAAATAATCCTCAAAGACCTTTTATGGCAATATTAGGAGGAGCAAAAGTTTCAGATAAAATAGGAGTAATAGATAGTTTACTTGAAAAAGTAGATACATTAATGATTGGTGGAGGAATGGCATATACATTCTTTAAAGCACAAGGATATGGTGTAGGAAATTCAATTTGCGAAGAAGACAAATTAGATTTAGCAAAAGAATTAATGGAAAAAGCAAAAAATAAAGGTGTAAAATTAATGCTTCCAGTAGATACTAAAATAGGAAAAGAATTTAAACCAGATACAGAAAGTAAAACAGTAGCATGGACAGAAATACCAGATGGATGGGAAGGATTTGACATAGGAGAAAAAACAATTAAAATGTATGAAGAAGAACTAAAAAAGGCAAAAACAGTAGTATGGAATGGACCAGTAGGATTATTTGAATTTGATCAATTTGCAATAGGAACAAATTCAATAGCAAAAGTATTATCACAATTAACAGATGCAACAACAATAATAGGAGGAGGAGACTCAGCAGCAGCAGTAAGAAAAGCAGGATTACAAGACAAAATGACACATATATCAACAGGCGGTGGAGCATCACTAGAATTTTTAGAAGGTAAAAAATTACCAGGAATAGAATGTCTGCAAGATAAATAAATAATAAGTAAAGTTAATTTTATAAAAATAATGTAAGAAAGAAGGAATTATTATGAGAAGAAAAGTAATTGCAGGAAATTGGAAAATGAATATGCTTCCAGGAGAAGCAATAGAAATGATAAATGAACTTACACCACTTGTAAAAGATACTAAAAATGAGGTAATATTATGTGTTCCATATACAGACTTGTTTTATGCACTTTTAACAGCACAAAATACAAATATAAAAATAGGAGCACAAAACATGCACTTTGAAGAATCAGGTGCTTATACAGGTGAAGTTTCAGGAAAAATGTTAAAATCAATAAATGTAGAATATGTAATAATAGGTCATTCAGAAAGAAGAGAGTATTTTAATGAAACAGATGAAACAGTAAATAAAAAAATAAAAGCAGCATTTAAATATGGGTTAAAACCAATAGTATGTGTTGGAGAAACATTAGAACAAAGAGAAGCTGGAAAAGCAGTAGATGTAATTACAAAACAAACAGAATTAGCATTAGAAGGATTAAATAACGAACAAGTAGAAAACACAATAATAGCATATGAACCAATATGGGCAATAGGAACAGGAAAAACAGCGACAAGTGAAGATGCAAATAATGCAATAAAAGAAATAAGAAATAAAATATCTGAAATTTATGGAGAAGAGACAGCATCTAAAGTTATAATACAATATGGCGGAAGCGTAAAATCAAGTAACGCAAAAGAATTATTTAATATGTCAGATATAGACGGAGGCTTAGTAGGAGGAGCAAGCTTAAAAGCAGAAGAATTTAGTAAAATAGTAAATTATGATAAATAGATGTTTTTTGGGACGGGGGAAAAAAACATCTAAGATAAAAAGCTGTTTTTTAACCCCGTCCCAAAAAACAGCAAGAAAAGGATGGTAGAAAGAAGAAAATGAAAGATAAATTAACTATGCTAATGATATTAGATGGTTTTGGAATAAACCCTAATAAAGATGGTAATGCAATAAAACTTGCAAAAACACCTAATATTGATAAACTTATGAAAAAATATCCTAATACACAAATAAGAACAAGTGGATTGGCAGTAGGATTACCAGAAGGACAAATGGGAAATTCAGAAGTTGGACATACAAATATAGGAGCAGGAAGAATTGTGTATCAAGAATTGACAAGAATAACAAAGTCAATAGAAGAAGGAGACTTTTTTACAAATCCAGAATTTATTGCAGCAATAGATAATTGTAAGAAAAACAATTCTAAATTGCATATATTAGGATTATTATCAGACGGTGGAGTTCATAGCCATATACGTCATTTATATGGCTTACTTGAGATGGCAAAAAGAAGAGATTTTGAAGATGTATATGTACATTGTTTCTTAGATGGAAGAGATACACCACCAGCATCAGGTGAAAGTTATATTATGAAATTACAAGATAAAATGAAAGAAAAAGGAATAGGAAAAATAGCAAGCATATCTGGTAGATTTTATAGTATGGATAGAGATAAAAGATGGGAAAGAATAAAAAAAGCATATGATGCGTTAGTAAATGGTAAAGGAAATAAAGCAGGAAGTACAATAAAAGCAATAGAAGACTCATATCAAAAAGAAGTATTTGATGAATTTGTAGAGCCAACAGTAATCTGTAATGGAGAAGAACCAATAGCAACAATAGGAAAAAATGACTCAGTAATATTCTTTAACTTTAGACCAGATAGAGCAAGACAAATAACAAGAACATTAGTAGATAAAGAATTTAATGAATTTGAAACTAAAAAAGACTTAAACCTTTACTTTGTATGTTTTACAAATTATGATGAAACAATGCCGAATGTTCACATAGCATTTGAAAAAGAACAATTACAAAATACATTCGGAGAATATATAAGTAAACATGGATATACACAACTTAGAATTGCAGAAACTGAAAAATATGCACATGTAACATTTTTCTTTAATGGTGGAGAAGAAAAACAATATCCTGGAGAAGACAGAATATTAGTACCATCTCCAAAAGTAGAAACATATGATTTAAAACCTGAAATGAGTGCTTATGAGGTAACAGATAAAGTATTAGCAGCAATAGAAGAAGACAAATACGATTGCATAATATTAAATTATGCAAATACAGATATGGTAGGGCATACAGGAAGCTTACCAGCTGCAATAAAAGCAGTAGAAGCAGTAGATGAATGTGTTGGAAAAGTAGTAAAATTGGTAGAGTCAAAACAAGGAAATATAATAATTACAGCAGACCATGGAAACGCAGAACAAATGATAGATTATAAAACAGGAGAACCACATACAGCACATACAACAAATCCAGTACCATTAATATTAGTAACACGAAATGAAAAATTAAAATTAAAAGAAGATGGAAAATTAGCAGACTTGGCACCAACAATGCTTGACTTAATGAATTTAGAAAAACCAGAAGAAATGACAGGAGAAAGTTTATTAAATAAGGAATAAAAGGTAAAAGGTATGTTAAATCACACAAAAAAGATAAAAGAAATGTATGAAGATATACAAAGAAGATTGTATTATATGATACCAGAAAAGTGGGAAAAATTATATTTATATAGTTCTGTAATAGATATGCCTGATGGAGACAAAAAAGGAGAATTATATTTTTACTATATACCAAAAGGAATATTAAAAAAGAAACCTATAAATGTATATGAAATACCTAATAAATTTAATTTAGATGAAAATGATTATCTAAAATTAGTAGGTATTTTATATACAAAAATAAAAAAACTAAGGGAAGAATTTAGAAAATCAGAAACAGGTACATTGTGGTCAAATATAACAATGTCAATAGAAAATAGTAGGTTTAAAGTAGAATATAATTATGATGACTTAATTTATAATGAGTTTAACAGTTATGAAAGACATATAATATGGAGATATGAATATTTAGGAATAGGAGAAGAACAAGTTGGAAAAAATGACAGAGAAATCCTAAGAAGATATTTATCAAGTCCAAAAGTAATAAGAAGAAAAGAAAGTTATGAAACAGGCATATATATTAGCGATGTAGAAAATAAAATAGCATATAATACTGATGAAGCAACAGTTAATAGTAATAGTAGTAACAATAGTAACAATAATAATAATAATGGTAGAAATAATAATATAGATAATAATAATAAAATTTATAATAATTATAATAATTACAATTATAATAGTAAAAAAACAAACAATAAAAATGAAAGTAAAACAGAAAGAAAAACAGAAATAGGAAGAAAAAATCAATTATTATTATCAGAAGAACAAATAAGAAGATATGAAGAAAAACACAAAAATAGAAAATAGTATATAATGTTTTTAACTTTTTAGGTGTGAGCCTAAAATTAAATAAATATAGAATAAGAAAAAAGAAAAAATGAAATAATGAAAGGAGCAATTAAAATGACTTATTCAAAAGAATTAGAAAATATGTGTTATGTTCGTAAAGGAGTAGACCACGGACCAGCACCAATCCCAGAAGAAGGAAAATGGGTAAAAGCAAAAGAAATAAAAGACATATCAGGATTAACACATGGTGTGGGCTGGTGTGCACCACAACAAGGAGCTTGTAAATTAACATTAAATATAAAAGATGGAATTATACAAGAAGCATTAATAGAAACATTAGGATGTTCAGGAATGACACATTCAGCGGCAATGGCTGGAGAAATATTAACAGGAAAAACAATATTAGAAGCATTAAACACAGACTTAGTATGTGATGCAATAAACACAGCAATGAGAGAATTATTCTTACAAATAGTATATGGAAGATCTCAAACAGCATTTTCAGAAGGTGGACTTCCAGTAGGAGCAGGACTTGAAGATTTAGGAAAAGGACATACATCACAAGTAGGAACAATTTATTCAAGTACATTAAAAGGACCAAGATATTTACAATTAACAGAAGGATATATCTTAGAATTAGGATTAGATAAAGATGATCAAATTATAGGATATAAATATGTACATACAGGAAAAATGATGGATAGTATTAAAAAAGGTGTAGATCCAATGGAGGCAATAGAAAAAGCAACAGGAACATATGGAAGATTTGATGAAGCAGTAAAAACAATAGACCCAAGAGAGCAATAGGGACGTTTCCTTTGCCGACATAAATGTCGCATTTGGGACAGACCTTTAAAACAAAAATAAACAAAATAATAGGAGGAAATAAAATGGCAGTAACATTTGAAAGTTATGAAAGAAGAATAAATCAAATAAAACCAGTTATGGAAAAATACGGAATAAAAGATTTCGAAGATGCATTAAAAATATGTACAGACAAAGGATTTAATCCTTATGAAATTGTAAAAGGAGTTCAACCAATTTGCTTTGAAAATGCAGCTTGGGCTTATACTTTAGGTGCAGCTATTGCAATTAAAAAGGGTTGTACAAAAGCAGCTGATGCAGCAAAGGCAATTGGAGAAGGTCTACAAGCATTTTGTATTCCTGGTTCTGTTGCAGATGATAGAAAAGTAGGATTGGGACATGGAAACTTAGCTTCTATGTTATTATCAGAAGATACAAAGTGTTTTGCATTTTTAGCAGGGCATGAGAGTTTTGCAGCAGCAGAAGGTGCAATTGGTATTGCAAAATCTGCAAATAAAGTAAGAAAAGAACCTTTAAGAGTTATATTAAATGGACTTGGAAAAGATGCAGCACAAGTAATTTCAAGAATAAATGGATTTACTTATGTAAAAACAGATTTTGATTATTTTACAGGAAAAGTAAATGTAGTTGAAGAAATTAAATATTCTGATGGAGAAAGATCAGAAGTTAGATGTTATGGAGCAAATGATGTAAGAGAAGGTGTAGCAATTATGTGGCTTGAAGATGTTGATGTTTCTATTACAGGAAATTCAACAAATCCAACAAGATTCCAACACCCAGTTGCAGGTACATATAAAAAAGAAAGAATTGAAGCAGGTAAAAAATATTTCTCTGTTGCATCAGGTGGTGGAACAGGAAGAACATTACATCCAGATAACATGGCAGCAGGTCCAGCTTCATACGGAATGACAGATACTATGGGAAGAATGCATTCAGATGCACAATTTGCAGGAAGTTCTTCAGTACCAGCACATGTTGAAATGATGGGACTAATTGGTATGGGTAACAACCCAATGGTTGGTGCTTCAGTTGCAGTAGCAGTTGCAGTAGAAGAGGCTATGAAATAGTATAAAACGAAATTTAAAAGATAAAATTAAGAGTGGATAAACATTATTAAGAGAGATTTATCCACTTTTTATCTATTAAAATTTAATAAAAGGAGAGATTATGTTAGATAATATATCAAGACCTAGTGTTTTAGAGGTAAATTTAGATAATTTTAAATATAATGTAGAGAAAATAAAAGGTTTCTTAAAGCCAGAAACTAAAATTATGCCAGTTATTAAGGCTGAAGGTTATGGAACATATATAAATACAAGGTTAGACATAATAAATGAATTTGATATTGTTGCAATTGCAACAGTTGATGAAGGTGTTAATTTAAGAAAATTAGGTTATAAGAAAGAAATATTTGTGTTAAATCAGCCATATATAACAGAAATAGACAAAATAGTAGAAAATAATTTAACTATTGGTGTATGTTCTAAAGAATTTTTAGAAGAGGTTAAAAATAGAAATTGTAAAATAAAAGTCCATATAGAAATAGAAACAGGTATGGGAAGAACAGGAGTTAGTTTAGAAAAATTAGATGACTTTATAAATTTTATAAAAGAAAACAAAAATATAGAAGTAGAAGGTGTATATACACATTTATCATCAGCAGATGAAGACTATGATTATACTAAATTTCAATTAGATAAATTCCAAAAAGCAGTAGAAAATGTAAAAGCAAATTTTGATATTAAATATATACATTGTTTAGCATCAAATGGGATAATAAATTTTAATAAATATCAGTATAATTTAGTAAGGCCTGGAATAATAATGTATGGTTATGAATCAGGAAAAGGAATAAAAGAAAAAATAGATTTAAAACCAGTATGTACTTTAAAATCGAAGATAACATATATAAAAGAAGTAGAAAAAGGAAGAAGTATTAGTTATGGAAGAAGGTTTATAACTAAGAGAAAATCTAAAATTGCAACTGTACCACTAGGTTATGCAGACGGACTAAAAAGAATTTTATCAAATAATGGAGATGTTGTAATTAATAATAAAAAAGCACCAATTATAGGTAGTATTTGTATGGACAGTTTTATGGTAGATGTAACTGATATTAAAGATGTAAAATATGGTGATGATGTTTATATCTGGGATAATAATCTAATTACACTAAATGACATTGCAAAAAAATGTGATACGATTAATTATGAAATATTAAGTACAATAGGAAAAAGAGTTCCAAGAGTTTTTATAAAAAATTAAAAAATTTCTCTTGACAAATAAAAAAATAAGTTTTAAAATAGATAATTGTTAGGTCGCTAACAATTATTTATTTTGTAAAGGTGAATATTATGTGGAATTATGAACTAGGAAGAAATGTACATATGTTATCAAGACTGCTTAAAAGAAATACAGACATAGAAGTTACAAAATATGGAATAACAGGAGTACAATCAGCAATGATAGGATTTATCTATGAACAATCAAGAAAAAAAGATGTTTTTGCAAAAGACATAGAAAAAGCATTTGACTTAAGAAGAGCAAGTAGTGCAGGACTAATACAAAATATGGAAAGAAATGGACTAATAAAAAGAGAAATGGTAGGAAATGATGCAAGGCTAAAGAAAATAGTACTAACTGAAAAAGCTTTAGAACTAAGAAAGAAATTAGACAAAAGTATAAAAAATATGGAAAAGAAAATGCAAGATGGATTAACAAAAGAAGAAGTAGAAAAATACATAGAACTAACTAAAAAAATGGCTAAAAATTTAGAGAGGAGAGGATAAAATAATGATTAAGAAACTTTCAAAATATATAAAACAATATAAAAAAGATTCAATATTAACACCTATTTTTGTTATTTTTGAAGTTGTTATGGAAGTTTTAATTCCATATCTAATGGCAAGAATAATAGATGTAGGTATTCAAAATGGTGATTTAAATTATATATTTAAAATAGGAGCGATTTTAGTAGTATCAGCTTTTTTATCATTAACATTCGGAATGTTATCAGGAAGATATGCAGCAAAAGCATCAGCAGGATTTGCAAAAAATTTGAGACAAGGAATGTTTTATAATATACAAAACTATTCTTTTACAAATATAGATAAATTTTCAACATCAAGTTTAGTAACAAGACTTACAACAGATGTAACAAATGTACAAATGGCATTCCAGATGATAATTAGAATACTTGTTAGAGCACCTATAATGCTTATATTTGCATTAATAATGGCATTTAGTATAAATAGTAATTTAGCATGGATATTTGTTGTAACTATGCCAATTTTAGCAGTTGCATTATTTTTTATATCAACAAAAGCACATCCATATTTTGAAAAGGTATTTAAAAAATATGATGGACTAAATAGAGTAGTAGGAGAAAACTTAAATGCGATAAGAGTTGTAAAAGCATATAACAGAGAAGAACATGAAGAGAAAAAATTCGGAAATGTAAATGATAAAGTATATGAATTATTTAAAAAAGCAGAAAAAATAGTAGCATTTAACTCACCTGCAATGCAACTTACAATCTATACATGTATATTATTAATATCTTGGATAGGAGCTAAATTAATAGTAGGAGGCTCAATGCAAACAGGTGAACTATCTAGTATAATAACTTATGCTTGGCAAATACTTTCTAGCTTAATGATGATTTCATTTGTATTTGTTATGGTAATAATTGCAGAGTCTTCAGCAGAAAGAATAATAGAAGTATTAGATGAAGAAAGTACAATTAAAAATAAAGAAAATCCAGTAATGAAAGTAAAAGACGGTTCAATTAAATTTGAAAATGTATCATTCCAATATGATGATGCAAAAGCAGAAGATGAATTACCATTAGAAGATATAAATATAGACATAAAATCAGGTGAAACAATAGGAATAATAGGAGCAACAGGAAGTTCAAAATCAACAATAGTAAATCTAATTCCAAGACTTTACGATGTAACAGAAGGTTCTATTAAAGTAGGTCGGAGTAGATGTTAGAGATTATGATATAGAAACATTAAGAAATGAGGTTGCAGTAGTTCTTCAAAAAAATGTGTTGTTTTCAGGAACTATAAAAGAAAATTTAAAATGGGGAAATAAAAAAGCAACAGATGAAGAAATAATAAGAGTATGCAAGCTAGCACAAGCAGACGGGTTTATACAAGAATTCCCAGATAAATATGATACTAAGCTAGATCAAGGTGGAACAAATGTATCAGGAGGTCAAAAACAAAGAATTTGTATAGCAAGAGCGCTACTTAAAAAACCAAAAATATTAATACTTGATGACTCGACATCAGCAGTAGACACAAAAACAGACGCTTTAATTAGAAAAGCATTTAAAGAAGAAATACCTAATACTACAAAAATAATAATAGCACAAAGAATAACATCAGTAGAAGATGCAGATAGAATAATAGTATTAGATGATGGTAAAATAAATGGAATAGGAACATCAGAAGAATTGTTAAAAACAAATGCAATATATAAGGAAGTATATGAATCTCAAAAGAAAGGAGAGGAAGATGATGGAGAAGGAAAACAATAAGAAGAAAAATAAAAATACTTTAAAGACAGCAAAAAGACTAGTAAAATATGTAACAGGAACATATAAAGTTCAATTTGTAATTGTATGTATAAGTATTATTATAAGTGCCTTAGTTGGTGTTTTAGGAGTTCAATTTATAAAAATATTAATAGATGACTTTATAACGCCACTTATGGGAAACGGAAATCCTGATTACTCTTCATTACTTAATGCAGTAATTGCAATGGGAGTTATATATTTAATAGGTGTAATTAGCACATATTTGTATAATAGATTAATGATAAATATCTCTCAAGGAATATTACATAATATAAGAAAAGAAATGTTTGAACATATGCAGTCATTACCAATAAAATATTTTGACAGCCATCCACATGGAGAAACAATGAGTACATATACAAATGATGTTGATACTCTAAGGCAATGTATATCACAAAGTATTCCACAGGTATTTTCTTGTGCAATATCAATGGTATCAGTATTAATTGCAATGGTTGCGACAGATATATATCTTACATTAGTAGTTCTTGTTATGGTAGCAATTATGGTAGTTGTTGCAAGGTTTTTTGGAACAAGAAGTTCTAAAAACTTTATAGCTCAACAAAGAAATATAAGTATTGTAAATGGTTATATAGAAGAAATGATGGCAGGACAAAAAGTTGTAAAAGTATTTTGTCATGAAGAAGAAAACAAGAAAACATTTGATAAACTAAATGAGGATTTATGTGATAGTATGACAAAAGCAAATAGTTATGCAAATACATTAATGCCTTGTATAATGAATATTGGTAATTTAGGATATGTATTAATTGCAGTAATTGGTGGAGTTTTAGCAGTAAATGGTATTCTAACAATAGGAAGTATTGCAGCATTTTTACAATATATAAAAGCATTTACAAATCCACTAGGTCAAGTATCACAACAAATGAATTCAATAATTATGGCCTTAGCAGGAGCTGAAAGAATATTTGCTTTAATAGATGAAGAGTCAGAAAAAGATAATGGATATGTAACACTTGTTAATTGCAGAGAAGAAAATGGAAAAATTATAGAAGTAGAAGAAAGAACAGGAATGTGGGCTTGGAAACATCCACATCATGATGGAACAGTGACATATACAAGACTTTGTGGAAATGTAGAATTTGAACATGTTAAATTCGGTTATGAACCTAACAAAGTGGTTTTACATGATATATCATTAGTTGCAAAAGAAGGAGAAAAGGTTTCATTTGTAGGTGCAACAGGTGCTGGTAAAACTACTATTACAAATCTGATAAATAGATTTTATGATATACAAGGTGGAAAAATACGTTATGACGGAATTAATATTAAAAAGATTAGGAAACAAGACTTAAGAAGGTCACTAGGTATGGTACTTCAGGACACAAATTTATTTACAGGAACAATTAGAGAAAATATCCGTTATGGTAAATTAAATGCTACTGATGAAGAAGTAGAGGAGGCTGCAAAACTTGCAAATGCAGATAAGTTTATAAAACATTTGCCAAAAGGATATGATACAATGATAGAAGGAAGTGGAGAAGGTTTATCACAAGGACAAAGACAATTACTTTCAATTGCAAGAGCAGCTTTAAATAATCCACCAGTATTAATATTAGATGAAGCAACATCTTCAATTGATACAAGAACAGAAAAAGTAGTTCAAGACGGTATGGATAAATTGATGAAAGGAAGAACAGTTTTTGTAATAGCACATAGATTATCAACAATTAAGAATTCAGACTTAATAATGGTATTAGACCATGGAAGCATTATAGAACGTGGAAAACATGAAGAACTAATTAAAAATCATGGAATGTATTACGGATTATATACAGGAGCAATAGAGATAGACTAAATGAGACTTTTAGGGACGGAGAATTTTTGTCTCATTTTACCAAAATTATCCAGTAAATATATAGAAAAACGTGTAAAATATCCATAAAAAACAAGAAATTATGTGTAAAATATATAAAAAAATAAAGCAAAAACGTGTAATTTTTCAAAAAATATGTTATACTATATATAGGTGATGTATAATGAAAAGAAATATAAAAAAAGAGTTGATAAAATGGAAGGAAAGCAAAAGTAGAAAACCTTTAATATTAAGAGGTGCAAGACAAGTTGGAAAAACCTATATATTAAAAGAATTTGGAAAAGAAAATTATGAAAATGTAGCTTACTTTAATTTTGATAATGATGAGGAATTAGCAAATGTTTTTACACATACAAAAGATCCTAAAAGGATATTAGAACAATTAGCACTTGTAAGTGAAGATGTAATAAAACCAGAAAATACACTTATAATCTTTGATGAAGTACAAGAATGTCCGAATGCATTAAATTCATTAAAGTATTTCAATGAAGATGCAAATGAATATCATATAATAGCAGCAGGTTCGCTACTTGGAATTAGATTATCACATACATCTTTTCCAGTTGGGAAAGTGGAATTTTTAGATATGTACCCAATGACATTTTCAGAATTCTTAAAAGCAGATGGTGCTGATAATTTAGTACAGTATATGGAGAGTATAAATAATTTTGAAAATATATTAGAAATATTTTGGAGCAGATTAGAAGAAAAGTTAAAAACATATTTTATAGTAGGAGGTATGCCAGAGGCAGTAAAGTCTTGGGTGAATAATAAAGATATTTCCGAAATAAATAAAATACAAAAAAACATCTTAAGTGCATATGAAGAAGATTTTTCGAAGCATAGAACTAAAACAATGGCAAATAGAATATCAATCATATGGAATAGTATTCCATCACAACTTGCAAGAAATAATAAAAAATTCTTATATCAAGTTGCTAAAGATGGAGCAAGAGCAAGAGAATATGAAGGAGCAGTTAATTGGCTAAATGATGCAAATTTAATATATAAAATATATAATGTGACAAAGCCAAGTATGCCTCTTGTTGCTTATAATGATTTATCATCATTTAAAATATATTTAAATGATGTAGGATTATTAAGGAGAATGACAAATTTAAGTAGTAGAGTTGTAATAGAAAGAAATAAAGTTTTTGAAGAATTTAAGGGAGCTTTAACAGAGAATTATGTATTACAAATGTTAATTGCAAGTGGTGTAATAAAACCTAATTATTTTACATTTGATAATAAATATGAAATAGATTATATTATACAATATGAAAATGAAATAATACCAATTGAAGTGAAGTCAAATGAAAATATAAATAGCACAAGTTTAAAAAGATATAACGAAAAATATAATCCTAAATTAAGAATACGTTTTTCTATGAAGAATTTACAAAGAGATGGAAATTTAGTAAATATACCTTTATTCATGGTAGAGTATTTAGAAAAGTTCTTGAAGGAAATATGAATATATATTATACAAAAAATAAAATCACATAGAAATCAAATTCTATGTGATTTTCAAATTTGTTTATTTTACTCTTTTGGAGTATTATCTGTTTTTTTACTTCCTTCTTTTTTATTATCCTTAACAGCTTCAGCCATAGCTCCTAAAGAACTTAAAGCATTAGTTGCTTCAAATGGAATAAATACTTTGTTAGCTTCACCTTCAGCTACTTTTTCTAAAGCCTCTAAAGATTTTAATTGAACTAGTTTGTCATCAGGATTAGATTTCTTAATTGCTTCATAAACCATTTGAATTTCTTTAGCTTTAGCTTCAGCAACTTCACGAATGGCTTGAGCCTCACCGGCAGCCCTTCTAATTTGTGCTTCTTTATCAGCTTCTGCTTCTAAGATAGCTGCTTGTTTTTTACCTTCAGCAATAGTTATTGCAGATTGTCTTTGAGCTTCAGATTCTAATATCATAGCTCTTTTATTTCTTTCTGCGTTCATTTCTTTTTCCATTGCATCTTTTACATCTGGTGGTGGTGTAATATCTTTTATTTCAACCCTATCAATTTTACAACCCCATCTATCAGTTGCTTCATCAAGAACAACTCTTAATTGAGTATTAATTCCATCTCTTGAACTAAATGTTTCATCTAATGTCATTTTACCAATAATATCACGAATAGTTGTGATTGCTAAATATTCAATACCTTTTTTCAAAGATTGAATTTCATAAACAGCTTTTGCAGGGTCTGTTATTTGATAGAACACAACTGTATCAATTGTGATTGTAACATTATCTTTAGTGATAACATCTTGAGGTGGAATGTCCATTGTTTGTTGTTTTAAACTTACAACACTTCTTACATGGTCTAAGAAAGGTATGATTATTGTAAGTCCGGCATCTGCTACCTTATAAAATTTACCTAATCTTTCTATAATGTATACTTCAGATTGTTTAACAATCTTAATTGACATTGCTGCTAAAACTAATACAATAATTAATAATATAATTAAAACTACCATAATTTTCCTCCTTCTATTTTTGGTTTTAATTATTAAATTAAAATAATAATAACTTATTTTACAGGTGCAACAATAACTTTAACACCTTTAATCTCTATAACTTCAACTTCTGTACCTTTAGAAATTTCCATATCATTTTCTCCAATTGCTGACCAAAGTTCACCATCTACTTTTACTTGACCGGTTGAGTTTATGGAATTGATATCTTTTGTAACAAGTCCTTTTTTACCAATTATAGAACTTACATTGGTTTTTACTGTTTCCGTATTTGCAAATTTTTTTACAAGTGGTTTTGTAGCTAAAATTAATATAACAGAAGAAATTAGAAATACTGTTGTTTGTATTATTATCTTATCAGTAATAAAACTTACAGCCATTGCAATTAATGCACCTAAGCCTAGCCAAAAAATTAGAAATCCTGATGTTAAAACCTCACCAATTACAAAAACTCCTGCTAATATTAACCATACATACCACATATAAAATATCCTCCTTAATTTACCAACTAATTCTATTATAACACATATTTAACAAAAAGGGAATATGTAAACTGTAAAAAAATGAGCAAAGGTTATTCCTTACTCATTTTATTATTATTTAATCTAATATATTCTATTATATCAGTAATATTACAATTAAAATAATCACAAAGTCTTGCTATAACAAAAATGTCAAAACGTACTAATTCACCTGTAAGTAACCTTTTTAATACTTTAAAATCAGTATTAGTATCACGCATTACTTTGTTAATACTTATATTTCTTTCTTTTAAAATATCTTCTAATTTAAATAAATAATAACCATTTTCAATATTTACCTTAACCATAAACTCATTTCTCCCAAAAAACTATAAATAAATTATATATTTTTAATAGGATACTTGACTATTGGTTATATAACCTATATAATAATACTGGTTATATAACCAATATTAAAATGAAGGGAGAAATACAAATGTTTAAATTAAGAAAAAACAAAGGAGAAAAAGGAATTACATTAATTGCACTAGTCATTAAAAGGTTTTGAATATTTTTTTGAAGAGAATACCAGTTTAAAAGTGATAGGAGACTATGCATTTGCCAATTGCAGTAACGTAATAAGTTTTGAATGGACGTTTAATGGATGTAGTAATTTAGAAGCGATAGGAGACTATGCATTTGCAAATTGTGGCAATGTAGAAAGTTTTGAAGGAACATTTAATGGTTGCAGTAATTTACAAACAATAGGAGATTATGCATTTGCAAATTGTAGTAGAGTAACAACTTTTGAAAGAACTTTTAATAGTCGTAGTAATTTTAAAACAATAGGAGATTATGCATTTTTAAATTGTAGTAATGTAGAAAGTTTTCAATATACTTTTTCTGAATGTAATAATTTAACAACAATAGGAGAAGGAATATTTGATGGATGTAGTAATGTAACTAATTTTGAAGGGACATTTAGGAACTGTTCTAATTTAGTAGGAAAAGCACCTGAATTATGGTTAAGAGTAGAAGATGGTACAGAAGAAAATGGATATATAGGAATACCAGAAGGAGGAGAGTGTTTTGGAGGATGTACTAAACTTGATAATTATGAAGACATACCAGATTACTGGAAACAGCTTTTGCCACAATAAAATATGCTAATAAGTACTAAAATAGTAAGATAATCTTACTATTTTTGGTTTTCTATGGAATTATAAACGAATTTGAAAAAGAGTAATTTTACAATTTATTTGTATAATTTTTATAAAAAAGCTCATAATTAAAATGGGTGATTAATATGAGTGATAAAATAGAAAAAAATAAAGAAAATCAAAGATTAGCAAGAAAAAGTATGGAAGTAGAAGTAGGGGAAGACAGTACAAAATATGGAGAATTTGTATCATCATATTTTGCATGGATACCACTTTCTAAGCAAAAAGAAAATGCTAAAAGATTACAAAATATAACAAAGAAAAAAGAAGAAAAAGAAGATAAAAAATAGGAAAAAGAAAAATAGTAAAAGAAAAAATATAAAAAAGAAGAAAAAGAAAGAAAAGATGAGAAAAAATAAGAAAAAAAGAGAAAAAGTGAGAAAATAAAAGAAAAAATAATAAGTTTTTTAATAGAAAGTCAGAAAAGGTCAAAAATCTTAGTTGCAAAAAATAAAAAAGAGAGTATACTATTATTGTAGGTCAAAGAAAGTCAAAGTTAAAACAAGGAGGAATTAATATGCGAATGTCAGATATAATAGAAGAATTTATAAAAGAGCTATTTGACGATGGAAATGATGCAATAGAAATACAAAGAAATGAACTTGCAGAACACTTTAATTGTGTACCATCACAAATAAATTATGTAATATCCACAAGGTTTAAGCCACAGCAAGGCTATTATGTAGAAAGTAGAAGAGGTGGAGGAGGACATATAACAATAAGAAAAGTAAATAATGATAAAGAAGACTATATCATGCATATTATAAATAATATAGGAAATGAACTAACATCAAATGAAGCAGATATACTAATTAGTGACTTTCTATCTTATAATATAATAGACACAAAAACAGCAAAACTATTAAAAGTAGCAACAAATGATAAAGTTCTTAAACTTCCAAAAGAAATAAAAGATGAAGTAAGAGCAAGGATATTTAAAAATATGTTATTAAATATTTAAAAATAATAAAGGAGGAGATAAATATGTTATGTGAGAATTGTGGTAAAAACGAAGCAAATGTTAGATATACAGAAAATATTAATGGAAATGTAAGAGAATTACATTTATGTGAAGAATGTAGTAGAAAATTAGGAATAGGAGAAATGAACTTTAATATGCCAATAGACTTTTCAGATTTCTTAAGTGGATTTATGGATGGTTTTATGGAGCCAGAATTCATGCCTATGTTAAATGGAATAAGAAATATAAAATGCAAAACATGTGGAACAGTATTTGATGATATATTAAACACAGGAATGCTTGGATGTGGAGACTGTTATAATATATTTGAAGATAGATTAGATCCAATAATCAAAAAAGTACAAGGAGCAAATAGACATGTAGGAAGATTAGCAAAAGAAATAGACAATAAAATAGATGGAAAACAAGAAAAAAAAGGAAAAGTAGAAAATAAAAATGATGAAAAAGATATAAAAGGAAGAAATAACGAAAATGGTAATATATCTAATGAAAATAAAATAGAAGAATTACAAATAAAATTAAAAGAAGCAATAAAAGAAGAAAGATATGAAGATGCAGCAAAAATAAGAGATGAAATAAAAAAATTAGAAAATTAAATTAAAAAAGTTAGGAAGTGAGCTATTTGAATTGGTATTTAGAAACTGGCAAAGAATCAGATGTTGTAAAAAGTACAAGAATAAGATTTTTAAGAAATATAAAAGGATTTAAATTTAAGTTAAATAAAGAGGAGCAGGAAGAATTAGAAAATAAAATAAAAGAAAATCTATATTCTATAGGATATGGATTAAAATTCTTAAAATTAAAAGATATGGACAATATCACCAAAACAAGTTTAGTAGAAAAAAATTTAATCTCGTCAAACTTTTTGGTAAAAAAAGGAAATAGTGGTAGTATATTAATAAATGATGAAGAAAATATTTGTATAATGATAGGAGGAGAAGATAACTTAAGTATACAAGTATTTAGTTCTGGATTAGAATTAGAAAACACATTAAACTTAGCAATAGAAATAGAGGAAAAAATAGGAAATATACTAGGTTACAGTATAAATAAAAAATATGGATATTTAACAAGCAATTTAAGTGATTTAGGAACGGCATTAAAAGTGTCTGTAATGGTAAACTTGCCAGCACTTAGTAAAACAGGAAATTTACGAGCACTGATAAACACAATTAGAGATTTCAATGTAGAAATATGTGGTGAATATGGAAAAGTAACAAAAAATAATATAAATAATGAAGAAACAATTTTTCAAATATCTAATAAACAAACATTAGGAATAACAGAAAAAGAAATAATACAAAATATAAAAGTAATAACAGAAAAAATAATAGAACAAGAAAGAAAAGCAAGAAAAATGCTAACAAAAGAAAGTTTAGAATTAGAAGATTTAATATGGAGAAGTTATGGAATACTAACAAACTGTAGGAAAATATCTTATGAAGAAGCAAAAGAATTGATAACAAATATCAAAATAGGAACAGATTTAGGTTTAATTGATAATCTAACAGATTTAAAAATACAAAAATTATATTTATATACAAAACCTGCAAATCTCCAAAAGTATTTAGGTGAAAAATATGATAAGGTAGATCAAGAAATAAAAAGAGCAGAAATAATAAAACAAATAATTAAATAGGGACGTTTCCTTTAGTGACATAAATGTCGCTATTGGGGACAGACCTTTAAATAGATGTGTCCCTTTTGCGACATAAATGTGTGCAAAGGAAACGTCCCCAATGGAAGGAGTTGATTTTTATGACATATAGTTTTACAAATAGAGCTAAAAAAGCAATTGATTTTGCAAATGAGCTAGCAATTGAGCTTGGACATAAATATATTGGAACTGAACATATTTTATATGGATTGGTAAAAGAAGGAAGTGGAGTAGCTTCAAAAGTTTTATCTAATCAAGGTATTGAACCAGACATGATAATTGATGAAATTGTTAATTTAGTTGGAAATGAAATGCCTATTACTGAAACTTTAGGTTTTACTCCAAGAAGTAAAAGAGTGATTGAAAATGCTTTTATTGAAGCAAGAAAATTAGGTTATAATTATATAGGAACTGAACATATTTTGATAGGAATATTAAGAGAGGCAGATAGTATTGCAGCAAGAATTTTATTAGAGCTAAATACTAATATTCCAAGATTGTATAATGAAATTATTAGAGTTATTAATGAAGGTGAAGATTTTGTATCAAACGAAGGCGGAAATAACAGTAAAGGGAGAGGAAAAGGAAGCTACAATCAAACACCTACTCTTAACCAATTCGGAGTTGATTTAACTAAAAAGGCTGAAGAAGGAAAATTAGATCCTATTATAGGTAGAAAAGAAGAAATAGAAAGGGTTATTCAGATTCTATCAAGAAGGACTAAAAATAATCCTTGTTTAATAGGAGAGCCAGGTGTTGGAAAAACTGCAGCTGTTGAAGGGCTAGCAGAAAAAATAGTTTCTGGTGATGTTCCTGAAATATTAAAAGGAAAGCGTGTTGTTACCTTAGATATTTCAGGAATGGTTGCAGGTAGTAAATATAGAGGCGATTTTGAGGAAAGAATTAAAAAGGCTTTGGAGGAAACCAAAAAAGCAGGAGATGTAATTTTATTTATTGATGAAATTCACACAATAGTAGGGGCAGGAGCAGCAGAAGGTGCAATTGATGCAGCAAATATTTTAAAACCTCTTTTAGCCAGAGGAGAGATTAGATTAATTGGTGCAACTACTTTGAATGAATATCGTAAATATATTGAAAAAGATGCAGCATTAGAAAGAAGATTTAGTCCGGTAACAATTAATGAACCATCTGAAAAAGACACTATTAAGATCTTAAAAGGTTTACGTGATAAATATGAGGCACATCATGGTGTTAAAATAACTGATGAGGCAATTGAAGCAGCTGTTAAAATGTCTATTCGTTATATTAATGATAGATATTTGCCAGATAAGGCTATTGATTTGATAGATGAGGCAGCTTCACGTGCTAAATTAAAATCTTTTACAGAACCAGATAGTCTAAAGAAATTACAAGAAGAGATTGAAAAGGTCGAAAGTGATAAAGAAGAGGCAGTAAGGATTCAAAAATTTGAGAAGGCTGCTAAATTAAGGGATAAGCAAAAAGAGTTACAAAGAAAATATGAAGAAGAACAGAAAAAATGGAAAAATAAAAACAATAAAATGCTTGCAAATATTACAGAAGAAAATGTTGCTGAAGTAATTTCTAATTGGACAGGAATTCCTGCTAAAAAAATTACTGAAGATGAAAATGAAAGATTGAAAAACTTAGAAAAAATATTGCATGAAAGAGTAATTGGCCAAGATGAAGCAGTAGAAGCAGTGGCAAAAGCAATTCGTAGAGGAAGAGTTGGTTTAAAAGATCCTAAAAGACCTATTGGCTCATTCTTATTTTTAGGCCCAACAGGTGTTGGAAAAACAGAACTTTCAAAAGCATTAGCACAAGGATTATTCGGTGATGAAAATGCGATGATAAGAATTGATATGTCTGAATATATGGAACCACACTCTGTTTCAAAACTTATTGGTTCACCTCCAGGTTATGTTGGTTTTGATGAAGGCGGACAATTAACAGAAAAAATAAGAAGAAAACCTTATTCTGTAATTTTATTTGATGAAATAGAAAAAGCACATCCAGATGTTATGAACATGCTTCTTCAAATATTAGAAGATGGAAGATTAACAGATTCACAAGGTAGAACTGTAAACTTTAAAAATACTGTTATAATAATGACATCAAATATTGGTGCAAGATTAATTACAGATAGAAAGACTTTAGGTTTTGCGAAATCTAATAAAGATAGTAAAGAAAAAGAAGAAAGTTCTAAAAAAGAATATGAAGATATTAAAAAAGAAGTTATGGATGCATTGAAAAAAGAACTTAGACCAGAGTTTATTAACCGTATTGATGAAATAATTGTGTTCCATAAATTAACAGATAATGAAATATCAAAAATTATTGATATAATGTTAAAAGAAGTAACTACTAGATTAGAAGCACAAAAAATCAAAATAGAATTAGAACCAGAAGTTAAAGAATTGATAGCAAGTAAAGGCATTGATAAAAACTTTGGTGCAAGACCTTTAAGAAGAACTATACAAAGTGTTTTAGAAGATAGATTAGCAGAAGAAATATTAGATAATAATTTACAAAAAGGAAAAACAAACAAAATAGGTGTAAAAGACGGCAAAGTTGTGGTTGAAAAATAGCTAAAATAAGCAGGTTATATTAAGTGTAATATAGCCTGTTTTATATTTTTTTCTTTTACTTATTTGACATAGATGATATAATATAACAAGCAAATAGAGAAAAAGTAGGTGTAAAATAAATGCTAGAAAAAGTAAATTCAGTAAAAGATTTAAAAAAGTTAAATATAGAAGATAAAAAAATATTAGCTAAAGACTTAAGAAAATATATATTAGAAATAGTGTCTAAAAATGGAGGACATTTAGCATCGAATTTAGGAGTAGTAGAACTTACAATAGCTCTGCATTCTGTATTTGATGTGCCAGAAGATAAAATCGTATGGGATGTAGGGCACCAAAGTTATGTTCATAAAATATTAACAGGAAGAAAAGACAAAATGAAAACTTTAAGAAAGCTAGGAGGACTTGCAGGTTTTCCAAAAACAAATGAGTCAGAAACAGACTGTTTTAATACAGGACATAGTAGTACATCAATATCAGTAGCATTAGGAATGGCAAGAGCAAGAGATATTAAAGGAAAAGATAACAATGTAATTGCAGTAATAGGAGATGGAGCACTAACTGGAGGAATGGCATTAGAAGCATTAAATGATGCAGGATGTAGTGGTACAAAAATGTTAGTAATTCTAAATGATAATGAAATGAGTATATCTAAAAATATTGGCGGAATGAATATGTTTTTAAGTAAATTAAGAACAAAAAGGACATATACTAAATCAAATGTATCATTAAAGAAAATAATAAACAAAATACCAGTAGTAGGAAAACCATTCGTAAAAATAGTTCAAAGAGTGAAAAGAAGTATAAAGCAATTAATAATTCCAAAAATGTTTTTCGAAGATATTGGTTTTAGATATTTAGGGCCAGTAGACGGTCATGATATAGCTGAATTGGAAAGGATGCTAAAAATAACTAAAGAATTAGATGGGCCGGTACTTTTACATGTATTAACAAAAAAAGGTAAAGGATATAAAATAGCAGAAGAAAATCCAGATAAATATCATGCAACATCACCATTTGATATAGAAACAGGGGAAGCAAAAGGTAAAAAGAAAAAAGACTATTCAAAAGTTTTTGGTGAAAAATTGATAAACTTAGCCAAAGAAAATAAAAATATAGTAGCAATAACAGCATCAATGAAAGATGGGACAGGATTAAAAGAATTTCAAAAAGAATTTCCTGATAGATTTTTTGATATTGGAATTGCAGAACAGCATGCAGTAGGCTTAGCAGCAGGTATGGCAAAAGCAGGACTTATTCCATTTGTGCCAATATATTCATCATTTTACCAAAGGGCTTATGATCAAGTAATACATGATGTAGCAATACAAAACTTACCAGTTATAATGTTAGTAGATAGAGCAGGAATAGTTGGACAAGACGGAGAAACTCATCAAGGAGAATTTGATATGGCATTTTTTAGATTAGTTCCTAATCTTATAATAATGGCACCAAAAGATTTTAAGGAACTAGAAAGTATGATGGAATTTGCTGTTAAAATAAAAAAACCAGTTGTAATTAGGTATCCAAGAGGAGGAGAAGATAGTAAAATTATATTTGATAAGCATAATGATATAAATTTAGGAAGAGCAGAAATATTAAATAAAGGAAAAGATATAAGTATAATCGCAATAGGAAAAACAGTAGCAAGAGCTATGGAAGTTGCAAATAAATTGAAAGAAAATAATATAGAAGCTGAAGTTATAAATGCAAGATTTTTAAAACCATTAGATAGAAAAACAGTAAAAAAATCTATAGAAAAAACAAAAAATGTAGTAACTTTAGAAGATGGAACAATTATAAATGGTTTAGGAACAGCAATAAAAGAATTAATCATAGATGATAATTTAAAAGATATAAAAATAAAATCATTTGCATATCCAGATGAATTTATAAAACATGGACAAGTAAATGAATTAGAAAAAATATATCATCAAGATGAAAAATCTATTTATGAATATATTATAAAATTAAAAGAAGAAGAGAAAAAGAAAAAACAAGAATAAAAAATAAAAAAATGAGAATAAAAAGAAATATAGAAAATATTAATATGAAAATATTAAGAAAGGATGAATAAAATAATAATGGATAAACAAAATGTATTAAAAGATTATAAAAAACAAGAAGACAAAATGCTTTTAGCACAAGTATTAGATAAAATAGATTTTGCTAAAGGAAAAGGAAAGTTAGAATATACAGATTTTTTAGATATGTATCAAATATCGTTAATTGAAAGTTTTTTAAAGAAAAACAAATTTGAAAACTATAAATTATATGGTGGGTATGAAGATGCAGAAAGAAAAATACTAATAATTTATCCAGAAAAATATGATGAAACAATGATAGAAAAAAATTACTCTAAAATGTTAAAAGTAATAAGAGTAAATTTACCAGAAGAAGAATATGGAAAATATTCACATAGAAATTATTTAGGTGGAATAGTAAAACTTGGATTAAAAAGAGAAAAAGTAGGGGATATATTAGTTTCAGATGATGGAGCAGATATTGTTGTTTTGGAAGATTTTACAGAAATATTAAAAAAAGAACTTCCAAGCCTTACAAGATTTGAAAATAGTAAGATAGAAATTAGAGAATTATCAGATTTAAGAAAGAAGGAAATAAAAATAGAAAATATAAAAATAATTGTACCTTCACTTAGATTAGATAATATAGTTTCAGACTTAGCAAGAACATCAAGGAGCAAGGCAAGTCAAATAATTGCACAAGAAAGAGTATTTATAAACGGACAAAATGAGACTAAGGTATCAAAACAAATAAAATTACACGATATAATTACAATTAGAGGAAAAGGAAGGTTTGTGATAAAAGAGTTTGATGGAACTACAAGAAGCGGAAGACAAGTAATAGTAGTAGAAAAATATGTATGAGACAAAGAAAAGCTCTTTGTCTCATTTAAGTTCAACAATAGTTACTCCCATTTCACCTTCTCCATATGTTCCGCTTCTAAAAGACTTAACATGTGGATTTGTTTTTAAAAACTTGTGAATTCCTTTCATTAGTTTACCAGTACCTTTACCATGAACAATTCTAACAGTATCAAGTTTAGAAAGAGAGCAGTCATCTAAAAACTTATCTACAACAAATGTAGCTTCTTCAACATTTAGGCCAATAACATTAATCTCTGGTCTAATTGTTTTGGCTATAGATAAATTAGAATATATAGAACTTAAATTCTTTTTATTTGTACTGTTCATATTTTTACTACTATTACTGTTGTTATGAGGCTTTTCTAATTCATTAATTTGTATATTAGTTTTTATAATACCAATTTGAACCTGAACCTCATTTGATTTAGATGGATATGAAAGTATAGTTCCATTATCATTAAAACTTTTAATAAAAGCAGATGTACCTGGTTTTATATCTTTTATATCTAATAAATTTAAATTATTTTTAAGAGTATTAGAATTGTTTATAGAGTCATCTAAAATATTCTTACTTTCTATATTTCCAAAATTGTTAATACTATTTATCTTTTTATTTAATTTATTTCTAAGATTTTCAGCAGTTTTAGTATCACTGATTTTGCTAAGATTTTTAATAATATCATTTGCTTCTTCTTTTGCATCTAATAATATATTTCTTGCCTCTTGTTTTGCTTTATTTATAATATTTTCTTCTTGTTTTTTTAATTTTTCATTATCGTTAATAAGAGACTTTTCTAAATTAGATATATTTTCCAATTTTTTATTTATCTCATCTTTTTGTTTTTCAATTTTAGATTTTTGGTCAAATATATTTTTTAAAAGTTCTTCAAAATCTACCTGTTCTTTAGACATCATGGATTTAGCTTTATCTATTATATCATCTGGAAGACCTAAATTTTTGCTAATTGCAAAAGCATTACTTTTACCTGGAATACCAACCAATAAGTGATATGTAGGGGTCATTGTATTTACATCAAATTCAACAGAAGCATTTTTAAAGCCAGTGTGAGATAGAGCATATTGTTTTAGTTCTTGGTAATGTGTTGTTGCAATTGTTAAACATCCTAAATCATATAAATATTCTAAAATACTAATAGCTAAATTTGCACCTTCTATAGGGTCTGTTCCAGAACCTAATTCGTCTACTAAAACTAAAGAATTTTTATTTGCATTTTTGATGACTTTTACAATATTTTTCATATGTGATGAAAAAGTACTAAGTGAATCTGCAATACTTTGATCGTCTCCAATATCTGCAAATATTTTATCAAATACATATATACTTGACTTTGAAGAAGCTGGTATATTTAAACCAGAACAAGCCATTAAGGTAAGTAATCCTATAGTTTTTAAACTAACAGTTTTACCACCAGTATTAGGTCCTGTAATTAAAAGTGTAGAAAAATCTTTCCCTAAAGTTAAAGTTATAGGAACAACTTTGTTTTTATCTATTAATGGGTGGCATGCATTTATTAACTCTATTTTTTTATCTTTATTTAAAATAGGTGTTATACCATCTATATCTTTAGAATATTTAGCCTTTGCAAAAATGAAATCAAGTTTTGCAATTAAATTTACATCATTTTTTAATTCTTCTATATAAGGCTCAAATAAAAAAGAAAGTTTTTGAAGGATTTTTTCAATTTCCAATTCCTCTTCTTTTTTTAATTTGTTTATTTCATTATTCATTTCAAAAATAGATGTAGGTTCAATAAATAAAGTAGAGCCTGCATTTGATACATCATGTACAAATCCTTTTACATTAGCACGATATTCTTCTTTTACAGGTATGACAAATCTATCATTTCTAATTGTTATAATATTATCTTGTAAATATTTTGAAAAACTACCATGTATCATATCATTTAATTTACTACGTATATTTTGTTCTAAGTTTTTTTGTTTTTTTCTAATAGATCTTAGTTCTAAAGAAGCATTATCTTGGATTATTTCGTCTTCTCCTATACATCTATTTATTTCATTTAATATGCTTTTATTTGTATAAAGCATGTTAAATAAATTAGATAAGATAGGAAAATCATTTTGATTAATATAATCTTTATTAAAATAATTTTTTAGCTCATATGATGTTTTTAATATTGTGTTTAAATTTAAAATAGAAGGAATTGAAAGAGAAATTCCACTTTCTAAATTTTTTATGCTTACTCCAATATCAAAAAAATCATAAAAGCTAGGGATAGAATTTTTGTATATTAATCTTACTGCTTCTTCTGTTTCTGAAAGACTATTTTTAACTACATCATAGTTATTACTAGGAAGCAAAGTTTTTACTAAAGTTTTTCCTTTTTCAGTTATACAAAAACTTTCTAATATATTTAATATTTTATCAAATTCTAATTTTTTTAAATTTATATCCATTTTTTCAAAATCTATGTTCATAACTTAAAATCTCCTAACACATTAATTATACAGGGAAAGAAGCAAATAGTCAAATTTTAGTCGTTTTGGGGACGGAGGAAAAAATATATTTTCACCTCTCTTTATCATCTTGCAATATTTTCTGGTGAAAATCGATGATATTTATGATAATATAGAAAGAGTGATGTATAATGAATAAAACAACCAGAAAAAATAAAATTTTGGTTGTTTTAAATGGAAATAATCTTCCGGCTATGCCGGTAGTAAAGCAGGCTTTAGCTATGTAGTAGACAAAACTCCCTTCATGGTATAAAATCAATATGATTCGACACATAAAGATAATATAAAATGAAGGGAGTTTTGTAATATGAATAGTATATTTAGCAAAAAATCAAAAGATGAAAAAGATACTATTGATAGTATATCAAGTTTATCACATACAAAATGGAATTGCAAATATCATATAGTATTTTCACCAAAGTATAGGAGAAAAATATTTTATGGGAAAAAAAGAGCAGAAATAGGAAAAATATTGCGAGATATATGTGATTGGCAGGAAGTTTTTGGTGCCGTGGCTACTATGTAGACACGGTAGGTAAAAATGCAAAAAGAATAGCGGAATATGTAAGGAATCAATTAAAGGAAGATATGATGCATGATCAAATATCAATAAAAGAATATACAGACCCGTTTGACGGGTCATAAGGAAACGCACGTGTCGGATCAGCTATGTGCCTTGAGGCACTGCTTGTAACAAAGCCTTTTAGGCGTTATGAGTAAAATACCCCCGGCTAAGCCGGGGGATTTTTATTATTTTTTACGAATATAATTAAAATAATTGCAAAAAATAAAAACTTGTGATATAAAATAAAGTAAATAAAATCGCAAAATGAAAGAGGTGAATTCATGATAAAGGCTTACGCAAAATCTGATGTAGGAAAAGTAAGAGAGCTAAATGAAGACTCCTTTTATATATCTGATTCATTAGATGAAGTTCAGCTATATATGTTAGCTGACGGTATGGGAGGATATAAAGGCGGAGAAATTGCAAGTAAACTTGCAATTCAGTCTGCAAAAAATTATATAGAGAGCAATTTTAAAGATATAGAAAAAGATAGAGACAGTATAATACAATTAGTTGGAAGTAGTGTTGAATATGCAAATATGATTGTCTATGAAAAGTCAAAAGAAAACAAAGAATTAGAAGGAATGGGTACTACTTTGGATATTTGCTTAATATATAATAATAGGGTGTTTATTGGACATGTTGGTGATAGCAGAGTATATCGTATAAGAAAAGACTTTATGAGGAAGCTTACTCAAGATCATAGTTATGTTCAAAAATTAGTTAAAGATGGAACTATAACTAAGGAAGAAGCAGTGCATCATCCACAAAAAAATATGCTTATGAAAGCACTAGGTTGTAATGCTTTTGTAGAACCAGATGTTATGGTAAAAGGTTTTCTAAAAGATGATATATTAATTATGAATTCTGATGGGCTAACAAATTTAGTTTCACAAGATGAAATTTTTAGAGAAGCTAAGAAAAATATTGAACAAGCACCAAAAGAATTAGTAAAACTTGCAAATGAAAATGGCGGATATGATAATATAACAGTGATTGTAATAAAAAATATATAACGTTCTACAAATAAACATTAATTAAGGAGAGATAAATATGAATTTAGAAGGTATGCTATTGGGTAATCGTTATGAGATTATCAAAAAAATCGGTAATGGAGGAATGGCTACTGTATATAAAGCAACTGATAAAGTATTAAAAAGAGATGTTGCCGTTAAAATATTAAGAGATGAGTTTACAACAGATGAGGAATTTATTAAAAGATTTGATGTAGAAGCTCAATCAGCAGCAAGGCTTACACATCCTAATATTGTTTCTATATATGATGTTGGAGTTGAAGATAATTTACACTATATTGTAATGGAACTAATAAAAGGAAAAACTTTAAAAGAAATAATATTAGAAGAAAGAGGACCTCTTCCATGGAAATGGTCAGTAAATGTTGCAATTCAAATAGCTTCTGCATTAGAAACAGCACATAGAAATAATATTATTCATAGAGATATTAAACCACATAATATTATAATAACTGAAGATGGAATTGCTAAAGTAACTGATTTTGGAATTGCTAAAGCTGTTTCAAATTCAACAATTACAGCTTTTGGAACAACTATTGGCTCTGTACATTATTTTTCACCAGAACATGCAAGAGGTGGTTTTACAGATGCTAAATCAGATTTATATTCTTTAGGTGTTGTTTTATATGAAATGGTAACAGGCAAGGTTCCGTTTGATGCTGATACTCCAGTGTCAGTTGCACTAAAACATATGCAAGAAAAACCAGAAGAACCGGTAGAGGTTAATCCTAATGTACCTATTGCTGTAAATAATATTATAATGAAGGCATTGCAAAAAGACACTAATTTAAGGTATCAGACAGCAACTGATATGTTAGATGATTTAAGAAAAGCATTGAAAAATCCAGATGGTGATTTTGTAGATGATAGTGAATATGATCCAACTGCTAAAACTCAAGTTTTAAATACAGAAATGTATAATAATTTAAGAAGTAGCAGAAATGATGAAGAAGAAAATGACAAGAAGGAAAAAGGTTTTAAAGCATTTATTAAAAGGCATAAGAAACTAAGTATTTTTATAGGTTTAGTATTATTATTTGCACTAAGTTTAGGTGGAACGATGCTTGCTTTGAATATAACTAATCCACCAGAGGTTGATATGCCTAAAGTTGTAGGTTTATCTAAAGAAGAGGCTCAGCAAGAAGTAGAAAATGCAAAATTGGTATTTGAAGTATCAAGCGAAGAGTTTAATAAAGATGTTCCTGAAGGTTATGTAATTTCACAAAAAGCAGAATCAGATTTAGGAGATTTTACAACTACACCAGGTGATAAAAAGGTTAAAGAAGGAAGTAAGGTTTTAGTTATAATAAGTAAAGGACAAGAAAAGACTACTGTTCCTAAAGTTGTTGGAATGGAAAAAGATGAAGCAATTAAGGCTTTAGAAGATGCAAATTTAGTTGCAGAAGTTATTGAAGAAACAAGTAAAACAGTTGAAGAGGGTTATATAATTAGTCAAGAGACAGAAGAAGACACAGAAGCATTTGCAGGTGATACTGTAAAAATACATGTAAGTACAGGTACTGGAATAAAACAAGTTACTGTTATTAGTGTAATTGGTCAAGATGAGGCTACTGCTAAATCTAATTTAGAGAATTTAGGATTAAAAGTAAATGTTACATATCAAGATGCAACATCTGATAATGGAAAGGTTGCTAAACAAAGCATAGATGCTAATAAAGTAGTAGATGAAGGAACAACAATTACTTTAACAGTAAATAAAGTTGCAGAAACTAAAGAAGTAACGGTAAATGTAAATGTAGCAAATTTAGTTAAAAGTTATTTTGCAGAACAAAGTGGAGAAGATGAAGAAGGAACTACTAATAAAAATGTAAATGTTAAAGTAAACAATGAAACTCGAACAGTAAGTAATACGACACAAAATTGTGAGATAACTCTATCTGGAAAAGAAGGTCAATCTTTGGAAATAAAAGTTTCTATAACAGATCCAAATAATGGAGGTAGAGAAATTTATGGTTCAAGTAAAACAATTACTTTAGGAGCGGAAAATTCAATAACTTTTTAATAATAATGTATAAAAAGATAAATAAATGTTAGTAAAAATACATAATTTAGAAAGTTTATTGACAAAAGAAATCATATGTGTTAATATATACTTATAATAAATAAGAAAAATCTTAATTTATTATACAGTAATAATCAGAACTGAACATATGGGAAACAAAAATACTAGGAAATGCGACTTCCTAGTATTTTTTATGTAGTACAATACTACTTTTTAAGCATGGTCTTCTTTGTTGCCGTAAAGTAATATAACTATAAGTGAAATTAAGAAGACGATTAAATCAGAACTTTCCATAATTATCCTCCTTTCTATGTGATATTAGAGGGGGGAACAGAAGTACTATATCATATAAATATATATTTATCAAGAAATATTTACAAAAAAATGTAATAATTTATTTTGGAATAAAATGCAAAATTAAAATATATAGTTTAATATTTACAAAATCTATTAAATTTTAATTAAATTAATATCTTCTATTTTAGTTTTTTATACAAATTTTATCATAAAACGTTTAAAACTTTATTGACAAAATCAATCATATATGTTAATATATACTTGTAATAAATAAGAAAAATCTTAATTTATTATACAGTAATAATCTGAGTCAGACATAAAGGAAGATAAAAAATACTAGGAAGGCCATTTCCTAGTATTTTTCTTATGTAGTACGATACTACTTTTTAAGCATGGTCTTCTTTGTTGCCGTAAAGTAATATAACTATAAGTGAAATTAAGAAGACAATTAAATCTGAGTCATCCATATTTATACCTCCTTTCTATATCGATTAGAGGAAGAAGATAAAATCAATATATCATATAAGAGTAAATTTATCAAGAAATATTTACAGAAAAAAGTAATAATTTATTTTAGTGTAAAATATAAACTTGATTAATGAAAAAATCTAAAATCTAATTGCTAATTTAAGAAATTTCTTATATAATATAGACAAGATGTGTCCCCAATAGCGACATTTATGTCGGTAAAGGAAACGTCCCCGGAGGTGTATATGAGAGGTATTATTGTTGAAAATATTTCTAATTTGTATAAAGTTAAGATAATAGATAAAAATAGTGAGTTTGAAGGAAAAGTATTTGAAGCAAATGCAAGAGGAAAATTTAAAAAAGATGATTTAATTCCTGTTGTAGGTGATTTTGTTGAATGTGATATTGTTGAGGAAGATAAGGAAAAAGATAGAGTTATTATAAATGATATTTTAGATAGGAAGGTATATATAAAAAGACCTAAACTTGCAAATATTAGTAAAATCGTTTTAGTAATATCTAGTAAACATCCAAAGCCTGATTTGCTTATGCTTGATAAACAACTTGCTTTTGTAGAGTATTTAGGAATAGATGCTTTAATTGTTTTAAATAAGATAGATTTAGATGAGGAGAAAAGTTTTAAAGACATTAAAAGAGTGTATGAAAAAGTTGGATATAAAGTATTAGAAACAGAAGCTAAAGAGAAAAAAGGAGTAAAAGAATTACTAAATGAATTAAAAGGAAATGTTAATGCTTTTTCTGGTAATTCTGGTGTTGGAAAGTCTACTTTAATTAATGCTATTTTTAATAAAGATGTTACTTTAGAAGGAGAAATTAGTAAGAAAAGTAGAAGAGGTAAAAATACTACTACATATACTAGGTTGTATGAGATAGATGAAAACACATATATTGCTGATACTCCAGGTTTTTCTACTTTTGATATTTCAGAAATTGAAAGCAAAGATTTAGCTTTTTATTTTAAAGATTTTAAGGATTATATTAAAAATTGTGAGTTTGTAGGATGTACACATATTAAAGAAGAAAATTGTGGTATTAAGAATGCTATTAAAGAAGGAAAAATAGAACAAGAAAGATATGATAGATTTTGTAAAATTTATGAAGAATTAAAGAAAAAGGAGGAGAGAAAAAAATGGTAGAGATTTCTACATCAATTCTTTCTATGAAAGAAGCAGATATTAGTAAAACTATTATGAATTTAGAAATTGCAAAAACTGATTATTTCCATATAGATGTAATGGATGGAAAATTCGTTACTAAAAATACTTATGCTAAGATGTTAAATTATAGTTCATACATAAAAAGGATTTCTAATTTGCCTTTAGATGTACATTTAATGGTAGAGGATGTACAAAGTGCAGTTGATGATTTTTTGTCTTTAGAGCCTAATATTATTACATTTCATTTTGAAAGTTTTAATAGTGAAGATAAAGAGAAAAATAAAAAAGATATTTTAGATATGATAAAATATATTAAAGATAATAATTGTAAAGTAGGTCTTGCAATTAAGCCTAATACTAACTTAGAAGATATTTATGAATTTTTACCATATATTCATATGTGTTTAATAATGACTGTAGAGCCTGGAGAAGGAGGGCAAGAGCTGATTACTAATACTTTAAAAAAGATAGAGGATTTAAAAAACTATATTAGTAAAAACAATATTGATATAGATATAGAAGCTGATGGAGGAATTAATTTAGCAACAGTAAGTGATGTTAAAAAAGCTGGTGCAAATATTTTGGTTTCTGGTACTGCTATTTTAGTAGCTAAAGATTATAAAGTTATTATTGATGAGCTTAAAGGTTAATAAATAGAAACAATAATAAATAAAATAATAAATAGATAAAATAATAAATAAGTAAAAAAAAGAAAAACTCTTAAATTTTATATTTTAAAAGTTTTTCTTTTTTCTTGTTTTTCCTTTGTTATACTAATTCATAATTTTCTTTTATTATTATTTAGTTTTTTTATCTTCTTTTTTGTTCTTATTTTCAGTTTGTTTTTCTTTTTTGTTTTCTTTCTTTTCAGCTTTTACTTTTGTTTCTGTTCCTGAAAGGTTTCTGTTATGTGGTAATATTGCATTTATTAAGATTCCAAGTCCAAGTATTGCAGCAATTGTACTGATGACTCTACCTACAAATGGTATTAATGCTATTAACCATAATGCTGCTCCTGTTATTATTAAAAATCCTAATTTTACAATTGTTTTTTCAACATTTAATTTATTACATATTATATTATTTACAGCTATTACAAATATAGAAGAACTTATTGCACAAGCTACAAATAATAATGCTAAACCAAGTAATGAAACAGAAGATGTTATATTCAATAGTAATAATATTACAAGTGCAATTATAAGTACAATTGGTGTAAATATTCCTAATGCTATTGTTGATGGTAGTTTCTTAGTAAGTACTAAGTTAGTACGTTCTAAGAATTTAGGTGCAAGCCATAAACCTATAAGCCAGATTATTAAAACTGTTACTAAAAATCCACCTATTGAAAGTAGATATGTTTGTATAGATGGTGATGAAGTTTTTAATTGTGTATAATTAATATCTCCTGAAACTGTTCCATCTTGTATTTCTAATTCTTGTTTTGAACTATAATTTAAATCACCTTTTATAGAACCTTGTGATGTTACATTATTTTGGTCATCTTTAATTGAAATAACTTCCATATTATCAATGTTTAAATATGCGTTTCTTCCTATTGTTCCAGCAAGTTTAAAGTTATTTGCTATTGCTCTTGCATCACGGAAAATATAATTATTTATCTGAATATTATTTGCATATGCATATAAATCATATACAACACCACTAATTGTAATATTAGGTGCTAATGCAAATAAATTACTAAAGATGTATCCACCATTTTCTACAACTATATCATTTGCTATTATAAATGCATCTCCACCTATTTGAGAATTTATTATTACTTTATTTGCCATTACAAAAAGGTTACCATCTACAATATAATCAATTGTAATTTCATCTCCTGTTAGATATACATCTCCGTCTTTGTAATTGTCTTGATTAATTGAAGTTTGTGCTTGATCTACATTTGTTGTTGTTTGTTCATCTGTAACAGCTGGTGTGTTTGTTGTTTGTCCTTCTGCTTCATTATCTTCTGCATTTACTTGTGGTACAATTAGACTTAAAATAATTAACATTATTAATGTAATTATTTTTAATTTGTTTTTTAACATTAAAATCCCTCCTAAATTTATTATATTAATCTGCTAAAAATATATAACTTTATAGTCATTTTGTCAATGGAAAATAGGAAATTAAAGGTTTTTATAAAATTTACAAAAACTATTTACTATGCATTTGTCACATTTAGGTTTTCTTGCAATACATGTATTTCTACCATGAAAAACTAAAAGGTGGTTTATATCTTTTAGAGTGTCTTTAGGAAAGAATTTGATAAGGTCTTGCTCAATTTTTTCTGGTTCTTTTTCTTTAGAAAGTCCCATAAGGTTAGAAATTCTTTTTGCATGAGTATCAACAGCTATACCTTGCGCAATACCAAAAACCTCAAGCATAACAACATTTGCAGTTTTTCTTCCAACACCTGAAAGACTCATTAAATCTTCCATATTATTAGGCACATTACCATTAAAGTTTTCAAGAATTTGTCTACTACAAAGTTTAATGTTTTTAGCTTTATTTTTATAAAAACCACATGGGTGAATAAAGTTTTCTAATTCTTTAATATCTAAATTTGCAAAATCTTTTGGAGTTTTACAAATTTTAAAAAGAGCAGGAGTTGTTTTATTTACTCTTTCATCTGTGCATTGAGCAGAAAGAATAACAGCAACAACAGCTTGCATAGGTGTTTCAAAATCTAAACTACAACTAGCTTCTGGATATGCTTTTTTTAGTAATTCTACAATTTTTCTTGCATCTGTTTTTTTCAAATTAATCACCTTATTTTCTAAATTTCTTACTATTTATCAATTATTATTTTATAATTTTTTAACTATTCTTATGATTTAGTTTATTTTACAAGAAAAAACAAAATTCGTCAAATAGTGAAAATTAGTAACAAATAAAAAAGTCTTTTCATAAGATATAGAAAAAAGGGGAGGAATATAAATTGAGATGTTTTTTGAAAAAGACTTTGGCTGTATGTTTAATAGGATTAGGCTTAGGAATATTGCTTGTTTTATTGCTCCCAATTAGCGGATGGTTATTTATAATAGGATTAACTATTGTATGTGTAGGATTAATGTGGCTTGCATGTTAAAAAAGGAGGGATACATATGACTATTGTAGTAAAAAAAGTACCTAAGTTTTTAAGAGGTTTTGTTAAATTTATATTTAGAATAAAAGATTAAACAAAAAAAAGAGCAATTAAGCTCTTTTTACTTTTCCGTTTTTTAAACACTTAGCACATACATGGATTTTTTTAACTTCACCATCTATTTCAGCTTTAACAGTTCTAAGATTAGGTTTCCAAGTACGTGGTGATCTTTTACTTATATGAGAACGAGTAATACTAAGTTGTTTTCCATGGCTAGGTTGTTTATCACAAATTGCACATTTTGCCATTATCTATTGCACCTCCTAAAATTCATAAATAAACTGACTATAAACAAGTTTATCATAAAAAAAATAAAAAAACAAGTACTTTTTCGAAAAAATTATAAAAATTCCTTGCAAATTAGGAAAAATGTGGTATAATAAATAAGCTATACGAAATAAGGAAAGGGTTGAATAAAATGAAATGTAAATTAGAAAAAACAAAAAATGCAAATGAGGTAGAATTTGAAATAACAATAGAAGCAGAAAAATTTGAAGATGCAATAAAGAAAGTATATTTCAAAAGTGCTAAATATTTTAATATACCAGGATTTAGAAAAGGAAAAGCACCAATGCAAATAGTAGAAAAATATTATGGAAAAGAAATTTTCTATGAAGATGCATTCAATGAAGTTGCAGGAGAGGCTTTAGAAGAAGCAGTTAGCGAAAATAAAGTAGATATAGTATCAAGACCAGAAGTAGACATTAAACAAATGGAAAAAGGAAAAGATTTAATATTTACAGCAGTAATGCAAACAAAACCAGAAGCAGAACTTGGAAAATATAAAGGTATAGAAATACCAAAAATTGAGTATAATGTATCAGAAGATGATATAAACCATGAATTAGAGCATATGCAAGAACATAATAGTAGATTAATATCAATAGAAGATAGACCTGCAGAAAATGGAGACACAGTAAATATTGATTTTGAAGGATTTGTAGACGATAAAGCATTTGATAATGGAAAAGCAGAAGATTATGATTTAGAATTAGGAAGCAATACTTTTATTCCAGGATTTGAAGAGCAAATAGTTGGAATGAAAATAGACGAAGAAAAAGATATAAAAGTTACATTCCCTGAAGAATATTACGAGAAAAAATTAGCTGGAAAAGAAGCAACATTTAAAATAAAATTACATGAAATAAAGAAAAAAGAATTACCAAAATTAGATGATGAATTTGCAAAAGATGTAAGTGAATTTGATACATTAAAAGAATTAAAAGATGATATAAAAGCAAAAAAAGAAAAACAAAACAAAGACAAAGAAAAATACGAAACAGAAGAAGCTATAGTAAAAGCTCTTTGTGAAAATGTAAAAGTAGATATACCATCAGGTATGATAGAAACAGAAGTAGATAGAATGGTAAAAGATATTGAAAATCGTTTATCATATCAAGGAATAAAATTAGACCAATATTTAAAAATGGTACAAAAAACAAAAGAAGATTTAAGAAAAGAATACGAACCTCAAGCACAAGAAGGAATAAAATCAAGATTAGCAATAGAAGCAGTAATTAAAGCTGAAAAAATAGAAGCAACAGACAAAGAAATAGAAGATAAAATAAAAGAAATGGCTAAAAATTATGGAAAAGAAAATGACGAAGAATTCTTAAAAAATGAAAATGTAAGAAATTATATTAAAGAAGGATTAGAATCAGAAAAAGCAATAGATTTCTTAATAAAAAACGCAAAAATTAAAAAATAAAAGTAGCTGGGGATTAATTATTAGTAAAGTTTTAATCCCTGCTTTTTTGTAATAATTAAATATTTGTAATATAAATAAAGAAGTTTAAGGATGTGTCCCAAATAGCGACATAAATGTCGCTAAAGGAAACGTCCCCAAAGGAGGAAAAAATATGTTAGAAAAAAATAGTTTAGTACCTTATGTTATTGAACAAACTAGTAAAGGAGAAAGATCTTATGATATTTTCTCAAGACTTTTAAAAGATAGAATTATATTTTTAGGAGAGGATGTAAACCCTACAACATCAAGTTTAGTAATTGCACAATTATTATTCTTAGAATCAGAAGACCCTGAAAAAGAAATTAGTTTATATATTAATTCACCAGGTGGTTCTATTACAGATGGTATGGGAATAATTGACACAATGAATTATATAACTTGCCCAGTATCAACAATTTGTATTGGTATGGCAGCAAGTATGGGTGCAGCACTTTTAGCTGCTGGTGAAAAAGGAAAAAGATTTGCAACACCTAATGCTGAAATATTAATTCACCAACCATTGATTGGTGGTGGTGGACTATCTGGTCAAGCAACAGAAATTAAAATACATGCAGACCATTTAGTAAAAACAAGAGAAAAATTAAATAAATTCTTAAGTGAAAGAACAGGTCAAACAGTAGAACAAATACAAAAAGATACAGAAAGAGATAATTACATGACAGCAGAAGAAGCTTTAAAATACGGACTAATAGATGGAATTATGGACAAAAGAAAATAAATAAAAATTTTAAATTAAGAGGAGAGATTTATGGCAAAAAATGATAAACCAAGAAGTGTAAGATGTTCATTTTGTGGTAAAGCACAAGAAAATGTTAGAAAAATTGTTGCAGGACCAGGTGTATATATTTGTGACGAATGTGTAGAATTATGTAATAGTATAATAGAAGCAGAATTATATGATGATGAAATGTCAGGATATACATTAAACGAAATGAAAAATTTACCTACACCAAAGGAAATAAAAAACATATTAGATGATTATGTAATAGGTCAAGATGAAGCTAAAAGAACTTTATCAGTTGCTGTATATAATCATTATAAAAGAATTGCACATGAAGAAAATGCAAAAAAAGATGATGATGTTGAAATACAAAAATCTAATATTTTATTACTTGGTCCAACAGGTTGTGGAAAAACTTTACTTGCAAGGACTTTAGCTAGAATATTAAAAGTACCATTTGCAATAGCAGATGCAACGACTCTAACAGAAGCTGGTTATGTTGGCGAAGATGTTGAAAATATTCTTTTAAAATTAATACAAGCAGCAGATGGAGATGTTGAAAAAGCAGAAAAGGGAATTATATATATAGATGAAATAGATAAAATTGCAAGAAAGTCAGAAAATGTTTCTATAACAAGAGATGTAAGTGGTGAAGGTGTACAACAAGCATTACTTAAAATAATAGAAGGAACAGTTGCTTCTGTTCCACCTCAAGGTGGTAGAAAGCATCCTAACCAAGAATTAATACAAATAAATACAGAAAATATATTAATTATCTGTGGAGGAGCTTTTGAAGGCTTAGAAACCATAATTAAAGAAAGAACTGGAGAAAAGGAAATAGGTTTTGGTAAAAGAGTTAAAGTTAAAAATGACGAAGATAAATATGAAGTGTTTAAAGAGTTATTACCACAAGATTTACTAAAATTCGGTTTAATTCCAGAATTTATTGGAAGATTACCAATTGTTGCAACTCTAAGAGATTTAGATAAAGAGACTTTAATTAAAATATTACAAGAACCTAAGAATTCTTTAGTAAAACAATATCAAAAATTATTCGAAATAGATGGAGTAGAACTTGTTTTTGAAAGAGAAGCTTTAGAAGCAATTGTTGATAAAGCAATAGAAAGAAAAACAGGAGCAAGAGGTCTTCGTTCTATTATAGAGGAAATAATGAGAGATATTATGTATGATATACCTTCTAAACCTAATATCCAAAAATGCATTATAACAAAAGAAACAGTTTTAGGAACAGAAGGAGCAAAAGTTATAGAAGGTGAACCAAAGGAAATGAAAAAAGCCTTTGTAAAAAAGAAAAGACAAGAACCTGAAAAAAATAACCAAGAAACTGCATAAAAATTAAAGGAGCCTTTTTCCAATCCTTACTTTTTTGGGGATGTTTTAAAAGGGGGCTTTTGTAAAATGATGAAATAATTATAATTTTTATAATAAAGCAAAAAATGAAACGAAATATACTTTCAAATATTTGCAGTTTTTTTATTAATTCTTAAAACTTGCAATTAATACAATGCTTGTTTTAAATGAAACAAATGAAAAGAAAAATGTTAAGACGAAGAGGTGTAAACATTAATGTAGAAATCAAATTAATGCTTATAAGAGTAGCTCAAAAACAATTAAAATAGGAGAGGATGGCACTGTTATGAATAAAAAAGTTGATGATCTAATAGACGATATTTGCACTAAAAAAATTGAAAGCAGAAAAATAAATGAACAACCTTTATGTGTGCTGTTAGGAGGATTGCCAGGTTCAGGAAAGACAAATCTTGTAAGATGTATACAAGAAAAATATAAAAATAGAGATTTTGTAGTTATAGATACAGATGACTATAGAAAATTACATCCTGATTATGAAAATTTAGTTAAAACGCCTGAAAGAGCAATAAAAGAAACAAGTGATTTTTCTAATACAATAGAATCTGAATTAATTAAAAGAGCTATTGAACGAAAATGTGATATTATAAGTGTTACAACTTTAAGAGCAACAGAAACAATAGATAAAATACTATATATGCCTGCTGTAAAAAAGGGATACAAAATAGAAGTGTGCATTATGTCGGTTCCTATATGTGAAAGTGGATTGTCGGCACAAACTAGATATGAAAAGCAAATATCTAATGGAGAGTGTCCAAGGTTTACGCCAATGAATTTTATAGAAACCTCATATAGAGGAATCATCAACACAATACAAGTGTTTCAAAATAAGGATGATAATAAACCTATAATAAAAGTATATAATAGAGGAAAAGGGGAAAATTCTATGCCAAGAGAGGTATATAGTAGTATAAAACAAACAGGTAGATATAGTTGTGCACTTGAAGCATTCATGAACCCTATAAGAGTTATAGATGATCAAATAGCAATTGAACAAATAAAACATCTTTATAGATTAAAAAAATCACGAAATGCTAGTGAGGTGGAATATTGCTCATTAAAAAGATTGGAAGAACTTTTTGATATAAAAAAAGACATAGAAAGATAATTTAAAGTACAGTACTATGGTTATAATAGTACTGTACTTTAAGTGTTATATATTTCTAAAGTTTTGTTATTAATGTGATTTTGCAAATTTGGTTAATTGTAAAAGAAAATTCATGTTAGAAATGAAAAACTAAATTCTAGTTTAGAAGATTTTTGGAAAAATATATTAAAATTGAAAGTGAGTTTTTAATCTTGTGAAAGACTAAACTCCACTTTTAATTGTCACTTATCTAATATGTTTTATTGTTTAATAAATAAGTTTTTAGAATGGGATCATGAAACTCAATATGGTTCGTGTATTTTCTTTCATACAAAGTGTATAGTTAATCAAATTTTTCCAATTGATCTATTATAATTTATTCTATTTCTAATATTAGATAAAACAAAAAAATATAATACAAAAGCACAAAATTAAATGGTGCAATCAAAATAAATTTACATAAATTGACTTTTGATAAAAAATTTGTTAAAATATATAACTGTAAAATATATAAATATAATTATAATTAGATTGGAAGGAGTAAAAATGAAAAGAGAAGAATTTGTAAAACAATTACAAATAACAAAAGAGCAAAAAACTAAAAAGGAAAAGAAATATAATCCAAAAGGAAAAAACATTTTTATCGGTGGAGCTTGGCCTTATGCTAATAGTTCACTCCATTTAGGACATCTAGCAGCATTGCTACCAGGTGATGTATTAGCAAGATACTATAGAGAACATGGAGATAATGTAGTATATGTTTCAGGAACTGATTGTCATGGAACTCCAATAACTCAAAGAGCTAGAAAAGAAGGGAGAAGTGCTAAAGAAATTGCTGAATCATACAATAGAGAATTTTCTAAAACATTTATAGATATGGGATTTTCATACGATTTGTATGGAAAAACAGAAGATGAATATCATAAAAAAGCAGTACAAAAAATGTTACAAAGAATGTATGATAATGGATTTATTTATGAAAAAGAGGATAAACAACCATTTTGTGAACATTGTGAAAGATTTTTAGCTGATAGAGAGTTAGTTTTAACTTGTCCATCTTGCGGAACAGAGAGTAAAGGAGACCAATGTGATTGTGGATATATTCCAACTGAAGAAGATCTTGATGGTGCAACTTGTGTAGAATGTGGTGAAAAAGTACATCTAAGGGAAAATCGAAATTTATATTTGTCTTTATCAAAATTGCAACCACAAATCGAACAATATTTTTCACAGAATTCTGAAAGATGGAGATTAAATTCTAGGAAAGAAACAGAAAAATATTTAAAAGAAGGTTTAAGAGATCGTGCAGTTACAAGAGATCTTGATTGGGGTGTAAATGTTCCAATAGAAGGTTATGAAGATAAAAAAATGTATGTATGGATAGAGGCAGTATTAGGATATGTTACGATGGCACAAAAATATTGTGCGGAAAATGGACTTGACTGGAAAAAATTTTGGAAGAATAATAATAGTAGAATATATATGGTACATGGCAAAGATAATATAACTTTTCATAGCATTATTTTACCTTCTTTGTTATTGGCTATGAATGACAACTATAAACTTCCAGATATGATGGTTTCATCAGAATATCTAAATATAAATTCGGAAAAAATATCAAAGTCAAAAGGGAATGGTATTACAATAAATGACATGATAAGAGATTATGATCCAGATACAGTAAGATATTTCCTAATGGCTAACGGACCAGAAAGGAAGGATAGTAATTTCTCAGTAGAAGATTATATTACTATTCATAATTCCGAAATAACAAACAAATATGGAAATCTAGTTAATAGAACTTTGAATTTTAAAGGTTTAGATCATATTCCAGAAGGAAAAATGGATCCTGAAATTGCAGAAAGAATTGAGAAGGCTTATCAAGAAGTTGGAGATTATATAGAAAGAGCAGAATTTAAAAAAGCGACATTAGTAATTATGGATTTAGTTGAAAATGGAAATAAATATTATGATGATAGAAAACCTTGGGAGCAAAAAAGAAATGATATAGAAGCATTCAATGATACTATATATACTTGTGCTAACTTAATTGCTAATTTATCTAATTTATATGAACCATTTATGCCAAATTCTTCAGCAAAAATAAGAGAATATCTTGGAATTGAAGATGCAACATGGAATAAGATTGTTGTTGAAGCAAATACTAAGATAGCAAATGTACAGCCATTATTTACCAGAATATTAAAGCCCAAAACTCAAAATAAAGGTAAAGTAAGAGAAGATGATGAAAGAATCTAATATAAATGTATAGCTAAAGTGAGTAGCTATACATTCTTTTTAATGCTTATAGTTTTTAAATGTAATTTACTTTAAAATTACTGTTTAGACTATATAAAATGTATTAATTTACTTAGTGAAGACAGTCTTTAAAATTTTATTAAAAAGTTTTAAATTAGCTTTTCATAAGAAAATATTTGACAATATTTTACAAATGACATATAATGTGAAAAGTGAAATGGAGGTAATAATATGGAGTCTAATTTGATTTTAAACGAAAGAAATAAAAATTATGCAAAAAAATGTATTGATAGTATTGTAGAAATGGGGATGGACTTTAAATTACAAGATAATTTTAGAAAAAAGCATGTTTCAGAAACAATTATTAAAGAAATATATGAAATGCCAGAAAGTGAAACAAGACTAGAGAACATTATTACTTTGGTAAAAGAACAAGTCCTTCCTTATTGTTCTAATTTCGGAACAGAAAAATTTATGGGTTTTCCAGATGCAGGAAATTCTATTGGAGGTATATCAGGAGCTATTTTATCAGACTTTTTACAACAAAATCTAATTAATTCTAGTTTTTGTGCACCAATTGCTACATACATGGAAATTGCAGTAATAAGGTGGCTTAGAGAAATAGTAGGCTACAAGAATATCGATATTAATAACATCTGGGATGTTGGAGGTGTTATTACATACGGAGGAACTGGAAGTAATTCTATTGCTATGTTATTAGCTAGAGAAAATCATAAAGAGAATACAATGGTAAATGGAGTAATGACTCCAGAAGATTATAAAGTTATAGTACCTAAAGGTATTGGACATTATAGTATAAAAAGTAGTCTGATGTGGATTGGTTGCGGGGATAATGTTATTGAAGTTCCTACGATTGATTACAAATATGATTTAAAAGAGTTAAAAAAGACTCTTATAGAAAACAAAGGGAAAATAATGTGTGTGGTGGCTTATGTCGGAGATAGTAGAAGTATGACTATTGATAATCTTACAGAGATTTATAAAATAGTAAAAGCAGTTGATAATGATATATGGTTACATGCTGATGCATGTCATGGATTTTCTTTAGGTTTTAGCGAAAAGCTAAAATCAAAAATTTCAGGAATAGAATTGTTTGATAGCATATCAACGGATCCTCATAAAGTATTAGCCGTTCCTTACACAGTAAGTGCACTTTTATTAAAAAATCCAAATTCATTAAAAAAAGTTACAACTACTTCTGATTTAATAATGAAAGAGGATTATGCGTTTGGACAAGTAACACCATTTATTGGTTCAAAAAGTTGGATGTCATTAAAGGTTTGGTTTGCATTCAAAAATATAGGCAGAAAAGGGATAGGAGAAATTATAGAGAGAAGATGCCAAATGGCACAATATTTGAAAAAAAACATTGAAAATAGAAAGGAATATATAGTTTTAAATGATGTAGATATAAATTCTGTAATGTTTATGTATGTTGGAGATAAGAAGAATATTACAATGACAGTTGACAAAATAAATGTAATAAACAAAGAGATAAAGAAACAAATGGACGAAGAAGGAATTTACTTTTTGCATCAATTTTCAATAAATGATGATAATGGTAAGATATCAAAAGATGCGATTTTATATCCGTTAAGATATATGTCAGGAAATGATAATATATCAGAAGAAACAATTGATAATATGTTAAGGTATATTGATGAAATTGTTAAAAATTTAAAAAATTAAAGGGAGAGAATTATATGAAAAATTATATACCAGATATTGGTAGAGAGTATATTGAATATATGAGTGGAGAAACTAAAAAGACTAATCCAGATATCTTACTATATGGTTCAACTGTATATGGCAAAATATCGAGTGATTTAGATGTTTCTTTTATAGTGAAGAGATTTGATAATGAAGAATATGAAAGAATAAAAAAATTAACAATAGATTTTCAAAAACAACATAAGATGAATTTGGATGATGAAGTTCCTTATTCTAGTAAATTGGTATATACAGATTCTGATGTTGAAAATATGTTAAAAAATACACCTTTTAGAAAAGTAAATGGAATATATATAATTACACCAATAGAGAAAACACCAGAATTCTTGTCTTCAAAAGAGATGAAATATAGATTATTATTAAATATATTGACAACACGTTCATTAACTTTACAAGGAGATGATAAAAAAATAGATAATTATAGACAAAAAGCCTGGGATTTATTAGTAAAAGTCATTATATCTTACAATGAACTATCAGAAGTTGATTTGGATCATTTTATTCAGTTATTATATAGAGATGAAAAAACTGATAGAAGAGGTGAAATGTTTTTGGGATATAAAACTAATATTAAACAAAAGCAACTAGATTTGGAAGATGATTGTGAAAGGACTTTTGATAGGCTAGTAAAAAAAGGAAAATTAAAAAAACAGCCTTCTGGAAAATTTAAGCCTAGCGAAGATTGGGAAAGATAAATGAGTTTAATAGAATGCTTAAAAAGAAATAATATGATTCTTCCAAATTATAAAGAAATTTCAATTATAGATGTAGTAAGGGTAATTTATGAATTTTGTGGTTATCCATATAAGACTGAGAAAATAAATAAAAAAATTAAACAATATATAAAAAATAAAAAACATATCCTGCTTATATTATCTGATGGTATGGGGAGCAATTTAATAAATTTTCTTCCAAGTGAAATGATATTAAGAAAAAACAGGGTAGCAGATTTAGTTACCGTTTGTCCAACTACAACTGGCTGTGTATTATCTTCAGTAGCTACTGCGGAATATCCAGCTATACATGGTATGATAGGATGGTATAATTATAATAGAAATAGAGATGTTAATTATTGTGTATTACAATTTAAAGAAAGAATAAAAGGAAAAAATTTAGGAGAGTTAGGAATAAACGAGAATGAAATATATTTGAGTAGTTCTATAATGAATAAGCTAGCAAGAAAAACTACCGCATTTTTTCCAGAAAAAATAGTTAATAGTAATTTTTCAAAATTTATATTAAATAAAAATAGAATAGCTTATAAAGACATTAACGATGCTTTTGAAAAAGTAAAAAATAATATAATAAATAACTTAAATGAAGAAACTTTTACATATTTATATCTACCGTATATAGATTCAGCATCTCATAAAACAGGAGTTTATAGTGAAGAAGTAAAAAAAATTCTTTATGAGATAGAAAATGAGTTAAGAAAATTTAAAGATTACAAAATACAAAATTTAGAAATAATTATGATTGCGGATCATGGACAAATAAATATTACTGAAAAGGATATTACTATGGATTTTGAAAAATATAAAAAATATTTCTATGCCTTACCAGGAATAGATTACGGAACAGCTACATATTACATAAAAGAAGATAAAAAAGAAGAATTCTTAAATGAATTTAGAAAAGAATATGCGGATAGAATGTTCATTTTTAATACAGAGGAATTTATAAAAAATAATATATTTGGAAATGAAAAAATATCACGATATATGAAATCTAATTTAGGAGAATTTGTTAGTTTTTGTAAAAAAGGAGCCTATTTTGTTAATAGTATAGAAAGTACAGAGAAATATATTGGAAAAATAAAAGGTTCACATTCAGGATTTAGTAAAGAAGAACTAACAATTCCTTTAATTGTATTGAATACTTAAGAGATAAATGGGAATTGAGAAATTAGATATACAAATATTCTTGATTCCTAAATCTATTTTTGTTTATCTATTAATATTATTATTTATCATATACAAATATTGATATAGCAGTGTTTTTAAAATGTTATAAAATCTTTTAAACTTTTAATATTTATATATAGCTACTTACATGATATGAAGAAATGTTCGTTTTATTCTGAGTTTTTTATGTTCTTGCCATTTTTTTTCTTCTATAGTAAAATTGTTGTGAAAGGAAGAGAAAATGGAAATTTTAGGTGATAAAAAAATAGATATAAAATTAACTAAAGAAAATATGTGTATATTAATAGACTTTGATAAAACAATAACAAGTTTTGATAGTTTAGACTCATGGGCAATTGCAGGAATGACAGCTAAAGAAGGGTGTAGTATAGAAATTGATAAATTATATGAAAAATATAGACCAATAGAGACTAATTATAATATTTCATATGAAGAAAAAAATAAACAAATGGAAATATGGTATAATTCTTGCATGGATTTATATTATAAATATAAATTTAATAAAAACAAATTAAAAGAAGTTGTTAGAAATGCAAAAATAGGTTTTAGAAAAGGAGCAAAAGAATTTTTAGAATTTGCATATAAAAACAAAATACCAGTAGTAATATTATCAGCAGGAATAGGTAGTGTAATAAAAGAATTTTTAAGTAAGGAAAATTGTTTATTTGATAATATATTTTTAATTAGCAATAACTTTGTATTTGATGAAAATGGATATGCTATTGGGTTAGAAAATTCATTAATACATACAATGAATAAATGTATAAAAGGTCATTTAAAAGGAAAATGGAAGGAAGAATTCCAAAAAAGAGAATATAGATTGTTATTAGGTGATACAATAGAAGATATAAACATGACAGATAATAAAGAAAAAACACTTAAAGTTGGCTTTTTAGAGAATTTAGAAAATGAAATAGCATATAAAAAAGAATTTGATATAATACTAACAAATGAAGATGCAACATTTGATAAAGTAAGAAAAATAATAAATATATAGAAAGAAGGGATAAAATGGATAAATTTAAAAATATTTTATGGGGAATTGTAATTTTAGTAATTGGAATAATCTGGGGGCTAAATGCGTTAGGAATTACAAATATTACAATATTTTTTGAAGGTTGGTGGACTTTTCTTATAATTATACCAAGTTTAATATCTTTAATTACTAAAGAAAGTAAAATATGGAGTGGAATATTTTTAGTTATTGGAATTGTTTTGTTTTTATGCACAAGAGGAATAATTAGTTTTACATTGATTTCAAAATTAATAATACCATTTATATTAATAGTAATTGGCCTAAGTTTAATATTTAAAAACACAATTGATAAAAGATTAAAAGAAAGAATACAAAGTTTAAAAAAAGATAATGAAATATTAGAAGAATATTGTGTAACTTTTGGAACAGAAAATATAAGTTATCAAAACCAAGAATTTAAAGGAGCAAAAATAGATTCTATTTTCGGAAGTATACTTTTTGATTTAAAAAATGCAACAATAACTAAAGATCAAATTATCAATGTAAATGCAATATTTGGTGGAGTAGATATAATTGTTCCTAAAAATGTTAATATAAAAGTAAAATCAACACCTATTTTTGGTGGAACTAGTAATAAAGTAAAAACCGTCTTTAATGAGAATTTACCTACTATTTATATTAATAGTGTTACAATGTTCGGAGGTGTTGATATAAAATGAAACCTTTTCAAAAAATAATAAAATATGGTGCAATTGCTCTGGCAATTTATTTCTCAATTATGATTATAAGTGTAATTGTTTTTATAATAACTACAATATTTCGGTGTTGGTATTGGAATTGAGACTATAAGTAATAATATAAATACAGAAGAACTTTTAAGTTATACACAAGAATATAGCAGAATAGAAAGTTTAGATATAAATTTAAGTAAGCATAGCTTAGAGATTAAAACTGGAGAGACTTTTAAGGTAGAAATGATAAATGTTTCTAAAAATCTTTTGGTAAAACAAATTAATTCAGGAAAAGAGCTAAAAATAGAAGATGAAACTTTTAGAATTTTTGGAAATTCAGATAAAGAGTCAAAAGTAATTATATATATACCAAAAGATGTAGAATTTAAAGATATTAAACTTGATTTAGGTGTTAGTAATACCAATATAGAAGAAATTAAAACTTCAAAATTAGAATTAGATATTGGAACAGGAAATTGTGAGATTAATAATATACAAGCCTTAAATGCTGAAATTGATAGTGGGGCAGGGAAAACTACTATAGAAAATTCTTCTTTTGGAAAATTAGATTTTAATGGAGGAATAGGAAATACAAAAATTAATTGTGAGATCTCAAATAGAGGTGAAATAGAAGCAGGTGTTGGCAATTTAGAAATAAATCTTATTGGTTCTAAAGATAAATATAAATTAAGAGCAGAAACAGGGATAGGAAATTTAAAAGTCGATGGAATTGAAGTAAAAAACGGTCAAATAATTGGAAATGGAAATATAAATATTAATATAGAAGCAGGGATAGGAAAAACAGATATTAATTTTATAGATGAAATAATTTAAAATAGAAATCCACTAAGAAAATTTAGTGGATTTTTATGGGTTTTCGATTAAATCATTCCAATATTTTTTAGGCATATATTGCATTTGACATCTTGGGTTTGTTCTTTCTTTTATTGCAATTGTATTAAAAAATAATTTCCATAAGTTTTGATATTCTATTTCTTTATCTGTAATTGTAGGCATTTTTAAGTTTTTACTATTTATAATTTTATATTCAGAAGAATTATATATAAAACAAAGGTTATGATTTTGATCATGTATTATAAAATTTATATTAGGAAGCCTTTTTATAAAGTGTTGTCCGCAAAGGTTCTAATATCAAATTATCTGGATGTATTTTACTATAGCAAAAGTTTTCTCCTATTTCTTGAAATCTAAGTAATCCTTTTAATTTGTGACATTCAGACAATACTTTTTTTCGCAGACTAATTGTTTTAAATACATATGATAAAACAATTTTATTATTAATTTCAGGACCAATATCAAAACCGTTACATATATATTTTAAAATATTTATATCTTTTTCTTTGTCATTTGATAAAAATGCATAATAAATGTTTTTAAGTGTTTCTAAAGATATTAGTTTAGGAATTGCGTTAAATATCTTTTTTGATTTTTCATAATCAGTTTTAATAAATTCAGTTTTATCTAAAAAATTTTCTATATAATTATTGTTAGAAAATAGTTTTTGAGGTAGAGTTTTTTCTTGACAGCATTTAAAAATAGTTGAGAGTAATCCATCAAAACTACCATCATATATATATGTTTTATTTATAAGTTTCCAGTTAGACATTTTATTTTATCCTCCTTTGTGGGTGTTATTTTGTCAAAAAGAGATAATTGGGTAAAACATTCTTTGTTTAAATTATTTCTTTCTTGATATATAAGATTTGTTTCAATAAAATTTTCATTAAATTTATAAACTTTATCAAAATATTTGCCGCTTGCATGTTATAAAATATTTAGCTCTTTTTATTGTAATTCCTAGCTTTTTTAAGTCTTCAAAGTTTAAATTATTATTTCTTCTTGCTCTTATTATCTTTTTTGCTGATATTATTCCAATTCCTGGGACTTTTAATAATGTATAGTAATCTGCTTTATTTATTTCAACAGGGAATTTATCTAAATTTCTAATTGCCCAGTCACATTTAGGATCTAATATTGTATTAAAATTAGGATTTTTCTCATTTAAAAGCTCATCTACTTTAAAACCATAAAATCTAAGAAGCCAGTCAGCTTGGTATAATCTGTTTTCACGAAGTAGAGGAGGCTTTTCTAAAGTAGGAAGGTTTTTATCATTATTTATGCTAATATATGCTGAATAATATACTCTTTTTAGATTAAGTTTATTATATAAGCTTTCAGATAATTTTAATATTTTAAAATCACTCTCAGGAGTAGCTCCTATAATTAGTTGTGTTGTTTGTCCTGCTGGCACAAAGTCTTTTTTAAATCTATTTTTATCTAATTTATTTGTTTTTATATTGTTAGAAATATAAGTCATTGGGGTGATTATCCCTGTTTTTTCTTTTTGTGGTGCTAATAATTTTAAGCTATTATTTGAAGGAAGTTCTATATTAATACTCATTCTATCAACTAAATTGCCTAATTTATCAATCAATTCTTTGCTACAGCCAGGAATGGTTTTACAGTGGATATATCCATTAAAATTATATTCATTTCTTAAAATTCTTACAGTTTCAACTAATTTTTCCATTGTATAGTCAGGATTTTTAATAACAGCAGAGCTTAAAAATAAACCTTCTATATAATTTCTTTTATAAAAATTAATTGTTAAATCTGCAACTTCACGTGGAGTAAATGTGGCACGTCTTACATTATTAGAACATCTATTAATACAATATTTACAATCATATATGCAACTATTTGTAAAAAGTATTTTAAGAAGAGATATACATCTTCCATCAGCACCCCAGCTATGGCATATTCCAGCAAAATTTCCATTTCCAATTCCATTGTTTTTATTTTTTCTATTACTACCACTTGAGCTACAAGAAGCATCATATTTTGCAGCATCTGATAATATTTCTAATTTTTCAAAAATATCCATATAGATCACCTTTAAAGCAAATATTTGTTCATATTATATCACAAAAAAATAAAAAGTCAAACATTTATTCGACTTTTTTATATCTTAAAAAACATTTTTTCTTTATAAACTCAGAAAAATCAATACTTTTACCAATTGAAAAATTTTTTTTATTTATTATAAAAGCATGTGTTTTATCTAAATATAAATAAAAGAAATCTTTAGTTTCAAATCCTTTTCTTAAATTTAAATATTTTACTTTATTTACATTTATATTATCAGAAACTTTAAAATATTTTTCATAAAATTTAAAAGTAAAAGATTTTTCTTGTGAAATAGTTTCACCTTTTAGTTCTTTTTTTACTACTAAAATAGGATGAAAATATCTATATAAACAAAATCCTGTAAAAATAATTGCTGAAAGTATTGCAATTGAATAATATTTATATGCTACTTGTAATACTATTAGAAAAAGAATGAGTGCAATTATAATTACATTAAATATAGTTGCCTGTAAATGGTATCTTTTAGTATGAAATTCTAAAAATTCTTTATATATTTCTTGAGTATATTTTGTTTTATTTTTAAATAATACTTTCAAATCTATCACCATATAAAGTATAACAATAAATTAAAAAAAAGGGAAGATATAAAGCTAAAAAAGAAAAAAATTTCAAAAAAATTCCAAAAGAATTGTTGACATATTAATATAATTATGTTAATATAGTTAATGTCAGGGACGCAAAATTTGCGTCTAAACCTATTATATCCGATTTTGTAAAAGACATTATACCTCATAGGTCGGGATGAGATGAATGATACAATGAAGTAAAAAGGATCCATGTATCAAATGTTTTTATCAAATTCGGAACAGAAAAAAGGACTAATGTCCTGGGAGGTGGCTATTATGTCATCTCCTTCTGTTTTTCTTGAAATTTTATGTATAAATGTGTTAAAATATAAGTATATAAATATTTTTCTCTTTAAGCAGATATTTCTGCTTAATAATAATACTTTTTAATGTAGAGACTGTAGAGAAAGGAATACTATGAACAAGGACACAGCACAGATCTTTGAAAACATGAAGCCCGGAACAATGATTAAGCTTGTTTCAAGCAAAGGAAGAAAGAAAGCTAGGAGCTATTTTAGCCCAATTTACCTAAATGGTGCAGGAAGTCAAATTTTCCATACTTGTATGGATGATGCAAAAGAGTGGTACTATTGCGGGAGTGGAAAATATAATGATAAAACCCTTATTAAGCTAATAGAAACAGAACCTAGTATACCATTTATGTTAAATGGTATAGAAGGTGCAAATTTTGCTATTAAAGAAGCAAATAATATTGTAAGAGAATTTTATCAATATTTTGATGCACAGATTTTAAGAAACATTAAAATCGAAGATATAAACAAACTTCTCAATGTAAATCCTATTCCTGAAAAAAGTTACCATGTATATGGAAGACATGATGAGCTCCTAAGAGATGGTACAAGAGCAAAGCCTGGAACAAGTGTTAAAAATACTGCATATAGCTATTCTTATAGAAAAGCAAGGTGCAGGACTGAGGTTATGGATGTAGTATTTACAAATATGAATTATATGATTGCATCTACATCAGAGCATGCACTTCCACAAGCAGTACGATATTGCTTTGGCGAAGTAACAAGAGACCATAGAGTTGATTTGCAAAAAATGCTTTTTGATTCTAATGGTTACATACCTAAAGGACCATATAGAACCAGGCTTCGTGCGGTTGCATATATTATTCCAGAAAAATTTGATAATATGAAGCTAAGAGGTGGAAGATATATGCTAATTCCTAATACAAGATAAGCATTTATTCTTGTTATAGTAAAAGGAGACTCATTTTTTGGGTCTCCTTTAAAAATTAGGAAGATTGTACAAGTATTATAAATATAATTAGTTAAAGAGTAATAAATTTGATTAAATGATTAAATATAAAAAAAGAGGAGGAGTTTATGGTAGAAGATAAAAGTAATAATAACAAAAGAGAAGATAATAAAGATATAATAAATCAAAATTCACAAGAAATTTTAACAAATTCAATTTATACACCAGCATTTTTAAAAACTCAAATAGGAAAACTTATGAATATAGAATTCTTAATTGGTACAAATAATATAGTAGATAAAATAGGCATATTACAAGATGTAGGAGTAAATTATATATTATTACGTTCTTTGGAAAGCGATAATATTACTTATTGTGATATTTATTCGATAAAATTTATTACAATATTGCAAAATCAATCTAATACGTATGGGAGTATAAATAGTAGGTATAGGTATTATTAAAACAAAACTTGTAGCTTTTGATATATATGACTTTAACAATATAGACAAATATGTTCTTGTGTGATATTATGTCTTTGAAATAATTTCAATTAAGAAAGGAATTTAGAAAATGGAATACGATGTAATTATTATAGGAGCTGGGCCTGCTGGAATTTCAGCTAGCTTATATACTATAAGAGCAAACAAAAAAACTTTAGTTTTATATGATGACTTATCAAGTTTAGAAAAAACTGAAAAAATAGAAAATTACTATGGTTTTCCTGATGGGATAAATGGAAAAGACTTATATCAAAATGGAATAGAACAAGCAAGAAATTTAGGTGTAGATGTAAAAAAACAAGAAGTTATAAAAATAGAAATAAATATGCAAGCTAATAATGATAAAGAAAATAGAGACAAAAGTAGTTATAATTTTATTGTTACAACATCTAATAGAATATATCATTCAAAAGTTGTTATTTTAGCTACAGGAAACAAAAAAAATAAACCTAAAATTACTGGAATAGAAAAATTTGAAGGCAAAGGCATTAGCTATTGTGCGATTTGTGATGGCTTTTTCTATAGAAATAAAGATGTTTCTGTTATAGGAAGCGGTAATTATGCTGTTTCTGAGACTAATGATTTAATTAATGTTGCAAAAGATGTAACTATTTTTACAAATGGTAAAAAAGCTCCGGATGTTAGAGCTGAAAATGTTAAAATTGAGACAAGAGGGATTAAGGAAATTATTGGAGAAGATAGAGTAGAAGGTTTAGAATTAGAAGATGGTACTAAAATTAAAACAGATGGTATTTTTATTGCTCAAGGTGTTGCTCGGAAGTCTTGATTTTGCAAAAAAACTTGGAGCTCTTTGTGATAAAGATAAAATTATTGTAAATTCGAAAATGGAGACTAACATTAAAGGATTACTTGCTTGTGGTGATTGTACTGGAGGCTTGCTTCAAGTTGCAAAAGCAGTGCATGAAGGAGCTATTGCAGGTTTAACTGCTATCAAATTGTAATGGGGACGTTTCCTTTAGCGACATAAATGTCGCTATTGGGGACACATCTTTACTGTGAAATATTTTTTCTTATATCTTGAGGTATAGGAGCTATTAGCTGTATTTCATTTTTATTTATTGGATGTATAAATTCTATTTTATAACTATGCAAAGCTTGTCTTGCAACTTTTGTAGAAGGTTTACCATATAATGTGTCGCCTAATATAGGATGCCCAATTGATGACATATGCAGACGTATTTGATGTGTTCTTCCTGTTTCTAACTTACATAAAACTAAACTATAATTTTCAAATTCTTTTAATATTTTATAATGTGTTATTGCTTCTTTTCCATTTTCGTCTATACATCTTTCTATTATACTATTTTCTTTTCTTGCTATTGGTAAATTAATAGTTCCTTCTTTTTTATCAAATATTCCAGAACATAGACATATATATTCTTTATTTATTTTGTTTTTGTTTAAACATTCTTGTATATATTCACATTTTGCAAATATAACAATTCCAGATGTGTCTTTGTCTAATCTGTTTATTGGTCTTATTTTTTTCTTTAAAGAAATTTCGTCAAAATAGAAACGTATACCATTTGATAATGAGTTATTATAGTGTAATATTGATGGGTGTATGGCAATTCCTGATGGTTTATTTACAGCTATTAACCAGTCGTCTTCATATATTATTTCTAAGTTCATTTTTTGGGGTACTATATTTGTGTTATCTTCTTCATAGTTAAAGTCTATTATTATTTTATCACCAATTTTTACATTATTTCTGGTATCAATAATTTTTTCATTTAAATATATTCTATTTTTTTCAATTAGTTTATTTTTTAGCCTTGTTGATATTTTAAAATGTGATGTTATTATTTGATTTATATTTTCATAAGTACTGTTTTTTACTATATATTTTAATTCCATTTTTACCTCTTTTCTATAGTATTATACTATATAATGTAAAAAGAAGCAAAATTTTAAAGGTATAGGTTACTTGAAGTATTAGTATTTTTTTGCTAAAATAAGTAAAGATGTGTCCCCAATAGCGACATTTATGTCGCTAAAGGAAACGTCCCTGGAGGTGTATTATGAGAATTCGTTATAAGAAATGGGCAAGACCTGAATTAGAAGCAAGTAAATTTTATGAAGATGAACCTGAAAAATGGAAAGGTAAATGGAGTAGCCATTTTGCAAATAGTAATCTACCGTTTATGTTGGAATTAGGATGTGGTAAAGGTAACTTTATATCAAAAATAGCAGTAGAAAATTTAAATATTAATTTTTTAGCAATAGACTTGGTAGATGCAATGCTTGGTCTTGCTAAAAGAAATGTAGAACAAAGTTATTTAGAAGCTGGAATAGAGCCTAAAAATGTTTTACTTACAAGGTTTGATATAGAAAGAATAGATTTGATATTAGATAAAGTAGATAATGTAGAAAGAATATATATTAATTTTTGTAACCCTTGGCCACGAGGCAAGCATAGAAAGAAAAGATTAACTCATACTAAACAATTGGAAAAATATAAAGAGTTTTTGGCTTTAGGTGGAGAAATATATTTTAAAACAGATGATGATGAATTATTTGAAAGTAGTATTAATTATTTTTTAGAAAGTGGATTTGATATTATTTCTAAAACATATGATTTACATAAGAAACCTATTTTTGCGAAAAATATAGAAACAGAGCATGAGAAAATGTTTTCTGAACAAGGAATTAAAATAAAAGCTTTAATTGCTAAATTAAGATAATAAGTTTACAAAATTGCTTAATATTTTAGGGAGGGATTAGAATTGACACAAGAAGAGGTTATAGAAAATAAAAATAACAAAGAGTTTGTTTTAAAAGCTCTTGCTGAAAATGGTAAGTTTTTAGAATTAGTATCGCCTGAACTGCAAAATGATAAAGAAGTGGTAATGACAGCTTTAGAACAAGACCCAGAAAGTTTAGAATTTGCAAGTACAATGCTTAAAAATGATAAAGAAGTAATTCTAAAGGGAGTAAAAGGTGCCCCTTGGACTATTTGTTATGCTTCTGAGAAATTAAGAGCTGATAAAGAAATAATATTAAATAGTTGTAAAACTTATGGTCAAGCATTATATTTTGCAAGTGAAGATTTAAGAGCAGATAGAGAAGTTGTAAAGGCAGCTGTAGAGAATAAAGGAATAATTATAAAATATGCATCTGATGAATTAAGAAATGATAAAGAACTTGCTTTAATTGCTGTAAAGCAAAATAAACAAAGTTATCATTTTATATCAGAAGAACTAAAACAAGATGAAGAAATAAAGGCTTTACTTTAGCTTTTATTTTCTTTATTTTTTTGCTATTTTATTTAAAATTTTTTATTTTTTTCTATTTTCCATAAAAATCACTTGTGCTTTTTGACTTTTCCTTATATAATGTGATTGTATTATTTTTAGATATGTAAAAATAAAAAATAGGAGGGATAAAATGTCATTTATAGAAGAGATAAAAGAAAGAGCAAGAAAAGATATAAAAACAATATTATTACCTGAAGCAGAAGAATTAAGAACATTAGAAGCTACAAGAATGGTTTTAGATGAAAAATTTGCAAAAGTAATATTAATAGGCAATAAGGAGAAAGTTTTAAAAAAAGCTACAGAAAATAATATAGATATTTCAGATGTAGAAATTATAGATCCAGTTAATTCTCCTAAATATAATGAATATGTAGAATTATTATATGATTTAAGGAAACATAAAGGAATGACTATTGAAAAAGCAAAAGAACTAGTAAAAGACCCTACACATTTTGGTATGCTTATGCTTAAAAGCAAGGATTGTATAGCAGATGGATTAGTATCAGGTGCAGTACATTCGACATCTGATACACTAAGGCCTGCTCTTCAGATTTTAAAAACCGCTCCTGGAACAAAATTAGTGTCAGCTTTTTTTGTAATGGTTGTACCTAATTGTTCTTATGGTGATAATGGAACTTTTATTTTTGGTGATAGTGGATTAAATGAAAATCCAACAGGAGATGAATTATCAGAAATTGCGATTTCATCTAGCAAGAGTTTTAAAAAATTAGTTGGAAAAGAGCCAAAAGTTGCAATGCTTTCTTATTCAACACATGGTAGTGCTCATTCTGAATTAACTGAAAAAGTAATTAGTGCAACTAAATTAGTAAAAGAAAAAGAACCTGATTTAATAGTTGATGGTGAATTACAATTAGATGCTGCAATAATTCCTGAGGTTGCAAAAATGAAAGCACCAGAAAGTAAAGTTAAAGGTGAGGCTAATGTATTAATATTTCCTGATTTAGATGCTGGAAATATTGGATATAAATTAGTACAAAGATTAGCTAAAGCAGAGGCATATGGACCTTTATGCCAAGGAATTGCAAAACCAGTAAATGATTTATCAAGAGGTTGTAGTAGCAAAGACATTGCAGGTGTAATTGCAATAACAGCTGTGCAAGCTCAAAACGAGACAAAAAGTATTTAGTAGCTAAATTTCTCATGAGAAAGGAGTTTTATATGAAAACAAAAATTTTAGTTTTAAATTCAGGTAGTTCATCACTTAAGTATCAAGTAATTGATATGGAAACAGAAAAGACTTTAGCACAAGGGAATTTTGAAAGAATTGGTCAACCAAGATCTTTTGTAACACATAAAGTAAATGGAATTAAACATAAATTTGAGCGTGAAGCAAAAAATCATGAACAGGCAATTTCTTTTGTTTTAAATAGATTAACTAATAAACATTATGGTGTTCTTGAAAGTTTAGATGAGTTAGTTGCAATAGGACATAGAGTTGTTCATGGTGGTGAAAAATTTTCTAAACCTGTTATAATTACAGATGAAGTAATTGGAGAAATAAGTAAATGTAGTAGTTTAGCACCATTACATAATCCAGCAGCAGTTCTTGGTATGGAAGCGTGTAGGAAGATTGTTCCTGACATGAAAATGGTTGCAGTATTTGATACAGCATTTCATCAAACACTTCCAAAAGAAAGATATATATATCCAATACCATATGAATATTATGAAAAATATGGTGTTAGAAAATATGGATTTCATGGAACGTCTCATCAATATGTGGCTGAAAGAGTTACTGATATACTAAAAGAAGATAAAAAAGATATAAAGGATTTAAAAATTGTAAATTGTCATCTTGGACAAGGCGGAAGTGTATGTGCAATTAAAGATGGAAAATCAGTAGAGACAACTATGGGATTAACTCCACTTGGTGGAATCGTTATGGCTACAAGAAGTGGTGATTTAGATCCTTCTGTTATTACATATATTATGAATAAAATGAAATTTACGCCAGAACAAATGGAAAATGTTTTAAATAAAAAATCAGGTGTATATGGTGTGTCAAGAGTTTCTATGGATTTTAGAGATATAGAAGCAGAGGCAAATGCAGGGGGAAAACATGCAAAACTTGCTTTAAAAATATTTCATAATACTGTTGCTTCATACATAACTAAATGTATTGTTGCAATGGGAGGTATTGATGTATTAACTTTTACAGCGGGTGTTGGAGAAAAAGGACAAGACTCAAGGAAGGCAATTTGTGAAAATCTAAAAATATTTGGAATAGAATTAGATGAAGTGAAGAATCAAGAAGCAAAAGGAGTAGAAGCTAAGATATCAAGTGATAATTCTAAGGTTTTAGTTTATGTAATACCTACAAATGAAGAACTTATGATAGCAAAAGAAACGATGAAGCTTTTAGAAAAATAGACTATTAACTTAAAACAATAAAAATAAGAATTATAATAAAAAAGAAAGGAAGATTAAAGTGAAAATTTTAGTATTAAATTGTGGTAGTTCATCATTAAAATATCAATTAATTGATATGGAAACAGAAGGAGTTTTAGCATCTGGGAAATATGAAAGAATAGGAGAAGAGGCAGCTTTTTTAACACATAAGTCTTTAGGCAAAAAGGTTACTATTAAAAGATTTGCAAATGACCATAAAGATGCTATTGAATATGTTTTAACTCAGTTTACAGCTGAAGAATATCCTGTAATAAAGAGTTTAGATGAAATAGAAGCAATAGGACATAGAGTAGTTCATGGAGGAGAAATTTTTAAAGAATCAGCTGTAATTGATGATAAAGTAATAGAAGATATTAAAAAATGTGGTGAATTTGCACCATTACATAACCCAGCAGCAGCACTAGGTATGGAAGCATGTAAAAAAGTTATGCCCGGTAAACCAATGGTTGCTGTATTTGATACAACATTCCATCAAACAATGCCAAAAGAAAATTATATTTATCCAATCCCATATGAATATTATACTAAATATGGAGTAAGGAAATATGGAGCACATGGTACATCACATATGTATGTATCACAAAGACTAGCAGAAATAGAAGGAAAAGATGTAAAAGATTTAAAAATAGTTTCTTGTCATCTTGGACAAGGTTCAAGTATTTGTAGTATAAAAGAAGGTAAATCTTTTGATACAAGTATGGGATTAACTCCGCTAGGAGGTATTCCTATGGTTACAAGAAGTGGTGATTTAGATCCTTCTGTTATTACATATATTATGAAAAAAGAAAATATTACAGCAAATGAAATGGAAGATATTTTAAATAAAAAATCAGGAGTTATGGGAATATCAGGATTAGATCCAGATTTTAGAGTTATAGAAGAAGCATCTAATAAAGGAAATGAAAGAGCAAAAATTGCAATTGAAAGTTTTGAATATTCTATTGCTTCTTATATAGCAAAATATGCTAGCTTAATGAATGGGGTTGATTATATTATTTTTACAGGTGGAATTGGTGAAAATCAAATAAATATTAGAAAAGGTATTTGTGAAAGATTACAATTTATGGGTGTAGAATTAGATTTAGATGAAAATAATATGAGGGGTGAAGAAAAAGTTATTTCTAAGCCAACATCTAAGATAAAAGTATATGTAATTCCAACTAATGAGGAATTAATGATTGCAAAAGAAACTAAAAGATTAGCATAACTTAATAGTAAACTAAGAACAAAAAGAATAAAAAAATTTACTTTTTTATTCTTTTTTCTTGACTTTTCTAAAACTCTATGGTTTAATGTATATTGTAAGATTTAAAGAGATTTTTAAAAGTTTAAAATATAAAAAATGAGTAGGAGATGATATATATGAGAGAAAAAATTACTAATATTGGAAAACTAGGAATAAAAATATTGACCGTTTAGAATTAAGCGGAAAAATATTTTAAAGGAGGAATTATTATGCAAGAAGAAATCGCAAATATCATTTTAAAAGAATTAAGAGACTTTAGAACAGAAGAAGAAAAACGTTGGGAGGATAACAACAGGCGTTGGGAAGAAAATGACAAACGCTGGGAAGAAAATAATAGAAGATGGGAGGAAAATGATAAAAAGTGGGCTGAAAACACTAAGGTTATTTCATCATTAAATGATAAGGTAGATAGCTTAGAAAAAGCAACGGCAGAAAATACTAAGGCTATAGCGTCATTAAATGATAAGGTAGATAGCTTAGAAAAAGCAACAGCAGAAAATACTAAAGCTATAGCGTCATTAAATGTAAAGGTAGATAACTTAGAGAAAGCAACAGAGGAAAATACTAAAGCTATAGCATCATTAAATGTAAGAGTAACCAGTTTAGAAAAAGTAACTAAAGAAAATACTAAATCTATATGTGAATTAAAAACTAGTGTAACTGCCTTAGAAGTTAAAGTAAATGACTTAGAAAAGGCTACAAAAGAAAATACAGATAGAATAATTAACTTAGAAAAAGCAACAAGAAAAAATACACAAAGCATTTATAAACTATTAGAAAAAATAGAAAATAATAAACGTGGAATAGCTGATACAATAGATAGAATGGAGCAAAGTATATCAAAAATATTTGCTAAAATGGATGAAAATTTTAATCAAATTAGTATGGCTAATGTAAATAATGAGGCTCAACATGCAGAATTTAGAAGTATGATAAAAATATTAGTAGAAAATGACTCAAAAATAGCCAAAAGAATAAGTGCATTAGAAAAATGGAAAAACGATTTAGAAGGAGGAGTATTTGCGTTTTAAAATAAAAAATCTAAAAAATCACTTGCAAAATGAAAAAAAGGTGGTATAATAGTTACATAAATGTAAAAAACTGTAACAAGGACAAGATAAATAATATAATATCTTCAAAGAGAGCTAAAAATTGGTGAGAATTTAGCAAGTAAAAATTATTTATTATCACCTTAGTTGTTGCTATACTGAAAATAAGTAAGTTAGCCGTAACCTTGCGTTAAAAGGATTAAAGAGAGTAAATTATTATAAAGATAAATTATTTACTAATTTAGGTGGTACCGCGGAGTTTTTTCGTCCTATTGGAAGAAAAAGCTCTTTTTTGATATTTTATTTTTCATAATTTATTTAAATATTAATTTTAAAATAATATATAAAAGGAGGAAATTTTATGTACAAAAAGGTAGAACTAAAAGACGGTTTTGTTGGAATGGAAAGAAGAGTTGCAGAAAGCTGGAAGAAAAATGACATTGTAAAGAAAAACTTTGCAATGAATGAAGGAAAAAGATATTTTACTTTTTATGATGGACCACCAACAGCAAATGGAAAGCCACATGTGGGACACATAGAAACAAGGGTAATAAAAGATATTATACCACGTTATAAAGTAATGAGAGGTTATAAAGTAATTAGAAAAGCTGGTTGGGATACACATGGTCTTCCAGTAGAACTTGAAATAGAAAAATCATTAGGAATTTCAGGAAAAGAACAAATAGAGGAATATGGAGTAGAAAACTTTGTTAAAAAATGCAAAGAAAGTGTATTTACATATGTTCATATGTGGGAAGAAATGACAGAAAAAGTAGGATTTTGGGTAGATATGGATAATCCATATGTAACATATCACAATGAATATATAGAATCAGTATGGTGGGCTTTAAAACAAATGTGGGATAAAGGCTTATTATATGAAGGACATAAGGTTATGCCATATTGCCCAAGATGTGGAACAGCCTTATCATCACATGAAGTAGCACAAGGTTATAAAGATGTAAAAGATTTAACTTGCATTGCAAAATTCAAAGTAGAAGAAAACCAAGGATATGATGAAAACACATATATATTAGCTTGGACAACTACACCTTGGACATTGCCATCAAATTTAGCATTAGCAGTAAATAAATCATATGAATATGCAGAAGTAAAAGCAAATATAGGAACAGATGATGAGCCAAAATATGAAAACTATATTTTAGCAAAGGACTTAATAGATGATGTATTAAGAGAAACACCTTATGAAATAGTAAGAACTTTCAAAGGTGAAGAATTACTTGGATTAAAATATGAACAATTAATGCCATTTGCTAAAGTAGAAGGAAAAGCATTTGTTGTAATTCACGGAGATTATGTTACATTAACAGACGGTACAGGAATAGTACATATTGCTCCAGCATATGGTGAAGATGATAGTATAGTTGCAAAACAAAATGGAATAACATTTGTAAACTTAGTAGATAAATCAGGAAATTTTGTAAAAGATGTAAAACCTTGGGCAGGTAGATTTGTAAGAGACTGCAATGAAGATATTTGTAAATGGTTAAAAGAAAGAAATAAATTATTTAGTAAAGAAAAACACCTACACTCATATCCACATTGTTGGAGATGTGACACACCGCTTCTATATTATCCAAAAGAGAGCTGGTTTGTTGCAATGAGTAAGCTAAGAGATGAACTTGTTGAAAACAATAGTAAAGTAAATTGGTATCCAGAAACAATAAAAACAGGAAGATTCGGAAAATTCTTAGAAAATGTAATAGACTGGGGAATTTCAAGAGACAGATATTGGGGAACACCACTTCCAATATGGACATGTGAAGATGAAAACTGTGGGCATAGAGAATGCATTGGATCAATTGCAGAACTAAAAGAAAAAGCAATAGACTGTCCAGATGATATAGAACTTCATAAACCATATATAGATGATGTATATCTAAAATGCCCTAAATGTGGTAAAAAGATGAAAAGAGCAAAAGAAGTAATAGACTGTTGGTTTGACTCAGGTTCAATGCCTTTTGCACAATGGCATTATCCATTTGAAAACAAGGAAATGTTTGACAATAACTTCCCAGCAGACTTTATATCAGAAGCAGTAGATCAGACAAGAGGTTGGTTCTACACATTAACAGCAATAGGAACTTGCATTTTTGGAAGAACGCCATTTGAAAACTGTATAGTACTTGGACACGTATTAGATGAACACGGACAGAAGATGTCAAAATCTAAGAAAAACGGAGTAGACCCAATAACATTATTAGACACAGTAGGAGCAGATGCAACAAGGTGGCATTTCTATACAAGTAGTAGCCCTTGGCTTCCAAAAAGATTAGGAATAAAAAATGTACAAGAAACACAAAGAAAATTTTTAAGTACATTATGGAATGTATATTCATTCTATGTTCTATATGCAGAAATAGATGAATTTAACCCATTAAAATATGCAGATTATAAATTAACAAATGTAATGGATAAATGGATAATATCTAAACTAAATACTTTAGTAAAAGAAGTAGCAGAAAAGTTAGATAGTTATGATATAACAGGAGCAGCTCTATTAATAGAAGACTTTACAGATCAATTATCAAACTGGTATGTACGTAGAAATAGAGAAAGATTTTGGGCACAAGAACTAAATGATGAAAAAATAGGTGCATATGTAACATTATATAGAGTATTAACAACATTAATAAAAGTAGCAGCACCATTTACACCATTTGTGACAGATGAAATATACCAAAACTTAGTTGTAGGTTTAGATAAAAATGCACCAGAAAGTGTACATTTATGCTTATGGCCAGAAGTAAATGACGCTGAAATTGATAAAAAATTAGAAGAAGAAATGAGCTTAGCATATAAAATAGTAAAACTTGGAAGAAGCGCAAGAAATAGTGTAAATATCAAAAATAGACAGCCATTATCAGAAATGCTAATATCAGTAGACACACTTCCAAAATACTATGAAGATATAGTAAAAGAAGAGCTAAATGTAAAGAAAATAGAATTCGGTGCAGAAATGAGCAAATATGTAGACTTTGAAATAAAACCTAATTTACCAGTACTTGGAAAAGAATATGGAAAACTAATTCCAAGAATAAGAGAAGAAATATCAAAACTAAATCAAATGGAATTAGCAAATAAAGTAAAAAATGGTGGAATAGAATATATTGAAATAGAAGAAACTCAAATTGGATTAAATCAAGAAAACTTATTAGTAACAATGCAAGGAAAAGACGGTTTTGCGTTTGCAGGTGAAGGAGAACTTGGAGTTGTATTAGAAACAACTATTACTAAAGAACTAAAAGAAGAAGGATATGTAAGAGAAATATTATCTAAAGTACAAAATATGAGAAAAGAAAATGGTTTTGAAGTATTAGATAGAATAAATCTATATGTAGCGGGAACAGAAGAATTAGAGGAAGTAATTAGAAAAAATGAAGAACTAATAAAACATGATACATTAGCAAATAAAATAGTATATCATGAAGAAAGAGATAATTATATAACAACAAATATAAATGGAGAAAAATTAGACATAGATGTAGAAGTTGTTAAATAAGTAGTTTTGGGGACGGAGGGAAAAAACGACTTCGTCTCCAATATTTATTTAAATTTAAAACTTAAAAATAATTTAAATAAAAAGGAATGAGAGTAAAAGATGGAAAATAATAAAAAACAAATATTTGATATAAATGAGGTTTTAAAATATTTTTATGAAATAAGTAAAATTCCAAGAATGTCTGGAAAGGAAGAAAAAATTGCAGATTATATAGAAAGTTTTGCAAAAAATAGAAATTTAAAATATATAAGAGATAAATATAATAATGTAATAATATTTAAAGATGCTACAAAAAATAATAAAAGTGAAGAGAGTATAATATTACAATGTCATTTAGATATGGTATGTGAAAAAGAAGAAAATAGTAACCATGATTTTGAAAAAGATGGTTTAGACATATATATTGAAGGAGATTATTTAAAAGCAAAAAACACAACCTTGGGAGCAGATAATGGAATAGGAATAGCAATTATACTTGCAATTTTAAGTTCGAATAATATTAACCATCCTAAAATAGAAGCAATTTTTACAGTAGAAGAAGAAACAACAATGGAAGGAGCACAAAAAATAGATGTAAGTATGTTATCTGGTAAAAAAATGATATGTTTAGATAATATGAATGAAGAAGAATTATGGACTCGGATGTGCAGGTGCTAAAATTTTTGAATATGAAATAAAAGATGATGATATTAATAAAATAAAAGATGATATTATTTTAATAAAATTAGGAATAAATGGATTTATGGGCGGACATTCTGGAAAAGATATTGGTAAAAATAGAGGAAATCCTATAAAGGAAATGGGAAGTTTATTATATATATTATATGATAAGTATGATATTTATTTAAAGAGTATTTATGGCGGAAGAAAAGTAAATGTAATACCAAGGCAGTGTTATTGTGAATTATATATAAAAGCTACTGATTTTAATAAAATTTTAAAAGAGGTAGAAAATTATAATAAATATTTAAGAGAAAAAATATTAGAAAATAATGAAAATATAAATGTTAATATAGAAAAATTGAAAATAGAAAAAGATAATAATTATAGCTTTAGTTTGAATTTAGCAAAAGAAATTATAGATATATTAAATCAAATGAAAAATGGCGTATATTATGAAGATAAATATAAAAATCCATTAGTTTCATTAAATATAGGGAAAATTGAAACAATGGAAAACAAAATAAAAATATATTTTTCTATTAGAACAAATAGAGAAAAAGTAGAAAAAAAATTAGAAGAAGAATTAAATACTATAATTAGTAATTATAATAATATAAAAGTTAAAAAAAGTGAGCTTGAAGGATATGAGCATAAGGAAAAATCAGATTTTGTAGATAAATGTAAAATTATATATACTAACTATTTTAACAAAGAGCCTCGAGTTATTGATATGCATATATGTTTAGAAGCGGGATTTTTTGGATCTAAAATAAAAGATTTAGATTTTATTGCAATAGCACCTAATATCTACGATGCACATAGTCCAAAAGAAAGATGTTCTTTAAGTTCTCTTAAAAAAATATATAATTATTTAATTTTAATATTAGATGAAATTAATTAAATATTATGTAGTTAGTGTAAAATTAATGTAGGCAAAATAATAAAAGCTTACATTAATTTTTTATAAAAATATATTGAAAAAACATA
>CALXFB010000002.1 GCA_944387475.1 uncultured Clostridia bacterium | reverse complement strand
TATTAAAAACAATAATATTTTAACATATAAATTTTGAAAAGTCTGTCGAAACTTGTCGTTTTTCTAAAAAAATTTAATTGCAAAAAATAAATTCCAGATTTGTTTTAAAACTGGAATTTACTTTTATATTTTAATATATTTTTTTGTATTTTAGTATTTTATATCTTTTGATTTTATTTTAAATACTATCATTGATATTACAGCTAATACAACTAATACTGCAAGTACATTTGTTAATCCTGCTTTTGGTAGTGATGTTTTTGATGTTGTAGCTGTTGTAGCTGTTGTAGCTGTTGTTTTATCTGGATTATCTCCTTTTATTGTTGTTGTATTTGTATTAGGTGTTTTATTTGTATTATCTAAACTATTATTATTGTTTACTGTATTATTTACATTATCTTCTCCTGGTTGTTCTTCTGGATTTTTTTCATCTTCTGCTGGTGGATTTTCTTCTCCATCATCTATTGGCGGAGTTGTTTCTTCCATTGTTACTGTAATTTCTTTATTTAATGTATAATCATTAGTTCCATCTGTAAGTAATACATTACTAAAGCTTATTATCCCACTTGTTCCTGGTTCTATTCCACTTTTTACTGTTAATATCACTTTTGCAATTTCCATATTTGAATTTGCTACATCAGTTTCTCCCATGAATGTTTTACTAGTTTTTTCATAGTTTATTGTCCAACCATTTAATCCTTCTACTATTATATTTTGGAATATATTTTCATCATAAGTTAATGTTCCTTGAAAGCCTAATGGTTCTCCTTCTGTAAATCCTGATAAATCTCCTAATAATAATGTTAATTCTACTGTGCTTTCTCCTTCTTTTAAATTTGTATTTCCTTCTACACTCATAGTTTCACTTGCAAAACTACTTACAGCACAAAATATTAGTATAAATATTATTAATAATAAAATTGTTATTATTTTTCTACTCATCTTTTTTCCTTCCTTTGTTATGAATCCTATTTTATTTTACCATTTTTTATCTTTTTCTACAATAAACTTTATTTTATTTTTTTATTACATTTTTATTTCTAAAATATTACAAAAAGTAAGATGTTTTCACCTTACTTTTATTTATTTTCTATTTTAATATTTTATTTTTCTTGACTTTATTTTAAATATTATTGATAAAATAACTACTCCTATTATTGTAATTATTATATTTTTTCTTAAACCTGTATTAGGAAGGCTATTTACTTCTTGTCCTTTTGATGCTACTGTTTCTTCTGGCTTGATTAATGTTACTTCTTTTATATTAGTTATTTTTTGTGTGTCATTATTATTAGTATTTTCGTTTTGACTAATATTATTTTCTAATTTTATGCTTATTTGTTTATCTAATACTATTTCAAATTCACCATCTGTTATTATTAGATTTTTTAAACCTATTGTTGTATTTTCCATATTTGATACATTATAAGCATTTATTTTTAAACTAATTTTAGCTATTTGTGTGTTTGCTTTTGCTTTTGCTACATCTCCTACAACCATATTATTTTCATTATTAAATGATGCATTCCACCCATTTATTCCTTCTACTTTTATTTCTTCAAATATAGAACTATCAAATTCTAATTCTCCACTAAATCCTAACGGCTCTTCTTCTGGTAAATTTATAAAATCTCCTAATTCTATTGTTACAATTAATATATTATTTTCATCTGTTATTGTATAATTTTTAGTTTCTGTTTTCATATTAATATCTATTGTTGCAGCTTGTACTTCTAATGGATTAAATAATATATATGATATTAATAAAATACTAAAAAATAATATTTTTATTTTTTTCATTTTTTAATTTCTCCCTTACTTAGCTCTCCAATCCTAATATCATTCTCCTAATTATTACTAAATCTTTTATATTTATAATATCATCTTGTGCTAAATTCCCCGCTTTTTGTTGATATTCATCAAATTGTTCTAATTTTAATATATTTCTTCTTATTTTTATTAAATCTTTTATATTTGTTATTCCGTCTTTTGATATGTCGCCTTTTACTATTATATAAAAAGTTTCTCCATATTCTGTTATTAACTTATCTCCTGTTATTACTAAATCTTTTTTATTTAACTTTATATTTTCTCTATATACATCATAATTTATATTTGCATTTAATGTATTTTGAAATTTAGATAAATCTGTATTTTGTTTTATTCCTACTATATATTTTCCATCTAATTTATATTCATTACTTTCTATTGTAAAATCTGGCTCTATACCTGGTTCTATATCAGGGTCACTGCTTGGCTCGTCATCTGGCTGTAATTTATACACTATTTCAAATTCTATTTTTGTTTGATTCCCTGCTATATCTATTACTGTTAATATATATTTTCCTTGGTCTATTATTTGTTCTCCTAAATTATAATCAATACTTACTCCGTTTCTTAATAACTCCACTTTTTCTATGTCATCATCTAAAGATTTTGGTGTTACTGATTGATTATAAACTACACCATCTTGTATGCCTTCTACTTTTGGTGCTGTTTTATCTAAAGTTATATTATATTTTAATAATGTATTATTTTCATCAGACACTTGTAAAGTTATTTCTCCATTTTGTAGGTCTTGTGCATTTAATATAACACTTTTATTTCCTTTAGTTATCTCATATTCTAAGTCTCCTAATATTTCTGTTTTTAGATTTTCTTTATAGATTTTAGAATTTTCATCATATAACTGACAATATAAATAAGGAAGTGGTATTTCTATTTTATTTCCTATTATTTTATCTTTTATTTCAACACTTATTATTTGATTATATATACTATATTTTTGTAAAACACTTAAAGAATCTATATTTTCAAAATTAGATATATTATTATTATCCATATATAAATATTTTAAATTAGAACAATTTTCTAAGTTTTCTATGTTATTTATCTGATTTTTATTTATATTTAAATTTTCTAAGTTCTTTAAATTTTCTATTCCATTTAAAGAGCTTATTTGATTGTTACTAATACCTAATATTTCTAAATTGCTATATTGTTCTATTCCTGATAACAACTGTATTTCATTATTATCTATATTTAATTCTTTTACAAATCTTGAACCCCCTGTTATTTGTTTTATATTATTATTACTTAAATTTACTGTTTCTAAATATTCTAATTTACTTAAATCTGGTATATTTTCTATATTATTTCCACTAAAGGATAAACTTATTAAATTATCCCAGTTACTAACAACATTTATATCAGTTATATTGTTTCCATCTAAGCATATATATTGTGGTTCTAAGTTTCTCAGTACATTTATATCCTCTATTTTATTATTTATTGCTGTTATATTTTTTAAGTTTTCTAAATTTCCTAATACACTTATATCTGACACATTATTTCCACTAAAAGATATTTTTTCTAATTGTGTAAATCCTCTTAATTGGCTTATATTATCTAATTCATTCCAGTCTAAAAATATCCAAGTTATTCCTTTTCCATAAAATTCTTCTATTCCATCTAGGCTTTTTATTCCTTTTCCTGCTAATCTTAAGGAACTTCCACCTGGCTTTTCTACTATTTTATCAATATCTGATTTATATATTTTTGTTTTATTTTCTTCTCCTGTTGCCTCTTTTGCTAATTCTAACACTGCTTTTTTCAAGTTTTCATCTCTAAAATTATTTGTTATATCTGTTTCTGAAGCATATGTTTTTCCCAATATTATACTAGCAGAAGAAAATACAAAAATAATACATATTATTATTCCTATTATTTTCTTTCTCATTAAAATAACCCTTTCTACATACTTCTACTTATATAAGTATATATAAAGAGTTATTTTTTATCAATATTTGTTACAAAAATGTAATAAAAACGTTATTTTTGTAACATTTCCTAATTTTTTTCTAAACCTTTTTAATTTTTAAGCTTTTATCTTTCTTTAAATTACTATTTTGTTTCTTCAAAACTATCTATTTTTTGTAATGAATACAATAAAATTAATCTTACATCTTTTATATCTACTTTTCCATCTTTATTTACATCTGCTGCTTTTATTTGTACATCTGATAAATCTTCTTTACTTAATGAATATTGAAGAGTTAGTTTTACATCTTTTATATTAACTTCTCCATCTCCATCTACATTTCCTAAATCTACTTTGCTTTCTGTTGAGATTAATTTTTCAAAATTTGTTATTTGATTATATTTTTTAGTCCATACTGTTCCATCTGTTCTTACTGCTATTACATAAGAAGGTTGATAATCATTTTGATTTTCATATATTCCAATAAAATCTCTTACATTTGTTAAATACTCTAAATTGTGTCTACACAAAACATCATTTCTATTTATTTTACAACCGAATAATGTTACAGATGGGAATTTCTCATCTTCATCTCTTACATCTCCAGAAACAGTTTTTATTTCTCCATTTATTGATTTATATAATACATCATAATCTTCCCAATATTGGTCATCTACAAAACTTTCAAAATCATTTGCAGCTATTTCATAAGAAATAGGATCTTTTCCGTAATAACTTTCTTTAACACTATACAAATCATTACCTATTGCAAATGCATGTCCATTTGCTTTATCCATTACATTTTCTGCAATTAATGTTCCATCTAAATAATATGTATTTCCATCCTTTACATAAAAAGCTCCTTCTACCTTTTCTACATCTGTTTCAATTAATTTTGTTTCTATTTGTCTTTCATCTAAATTCATATAAATTAGATAAACATCATTATTATTATCTAAATATGCTACTTTATATTCTTTATTTACTAAAAGTGTTTTTACATTTGATACATCTTTTCTAATTTCATCTTCACTATTTTCCACATCATCACTATATCCTAAAATACTTAAATTTCCATTAGTTTTTAGTTTTATAGTAATTAATTTATAACCATCATTTCTATAACGTAAATACATATAATCTAAAACTCCACTATCTTCTTTTATAGCTTCATCTTTAGAATTTACCTTCCATAAATCCCCATTTGACATTAATATTCTATTATATATTAGTTTTGATGTAATTCCATTTTCTTCTAATTCCGGATTATTGTTTATTTCTATATCTGAACTAGTTACTGTAATTGGTATTTCCATTGTTTTTAAATCGCTTGAAAATACTATTTTAGTATTTCCCACATTCATTCCTTCAATCATTACACTACTTGCTACTTTTGCTATATTCTCATCTTCAATTTTTGCATATTTGTATATTGTTTGATTATAAGAATCTAATGCATATGTATCATACTTTTGAACTGTAACTTCTTTATCTTTTATCGAAATTCCATAAATATAGTATGAATTTGTTTCACCTACATTTCTTGCCCCATCATATATAAATACATTCTCAGGAACTTTTATATTTTCCTTATCCATCTTATAATTTTTGTCTGTTACATCTTTTTCAATTGAAAAATATTCTAAATTAGTTAAAGCCTCTAAATTATATTGTGTAATATTTTCATCTAAATTATATATTGTTAAGTTTTTTAAATTTTTTGCAAAGCTAAGTTCTTCTAAACTTTTTATTGGAACATAGCCATTATCTAAACGTAATGTTTCTATAGCTTCCATTTCTTTTATAGTTATATAACCATCACCATCTTTATCTGCACTTGTATTTTTTAAAGCATTAAATAAACCTTCATCTTTAAATTCTATTACTCCTTCTGGTACAGTTTCTGCTGCATTTACTAATAAAGGACTAAATATTGTAAATACCATTGCAAATATTAATGTTAAAGATATTAATTTTTTATCTATTTTACTCAAAAATCTTCTCCCCTTTCTAAAAAAATTATAATAAATAATAAATTACAAATTATAAATTATAAATAACAATAGCAAATAATAAATAATAAATAACAAAAGGTTGAAATATAAGATTTTTTAAGCAAGAACTACTGTCTTGCTTAAAATTCCTCTATTTTGCTTCTTCAAAACTATCTATTTTTTGTAATGAATATAATAAAATTAATCTTACATCTTTTATATCTACTTTTCCATCTTTATTTACATCTGCTGCTTTTATTTGTACATCTGATAAATCTTCTTTACTTAATGAATATTGAAGAGTTAATTTTACATCTTTAATAGTTACTTCATCATCACCATCTATATTTCCTAAGTCTTTATCATCTTCTGTTGGTGTAAATATTTTTATGAAATTTTCATAATTATAAAAATCTTTAGTCCATACTGTTCCATCTTTTCTTACTGCTATTATGTAATAACCATCTAATCCTGCTTCTATTTCTTCTTGTGTTCTTACTTTTACTAAAACATCTGATACATCTGTTAAAAGTTCAACTTCTCCCCAACATAATGTGTCTTCTTTATTAATATTTAAATAAAATCTATCTGTATATGGAGCACTATAATATACAAAATTATATTTAGTAAAATCTGTAGAATCATTTACATCTTTTATTGTTCCATCTGTTGATTTATAGTTTACATACATATTATCCCAATAATTATTATCTAAATAATCTGCAAAGTCTTCTGTAACTAATGTTGCTACATATTCACCACTGCTATATCTTCTTTCATATAGTTTATTTCCAATAGTAAAAGTATTTCTATATGCTTTATCAAATTCTTCATTTAATTCTAATCTTCCATCTATAGAATATGTTGAACCATCTTTAACATAGAAAGCTCCTTCTGCTTTTGTTGCTCCACTATCTATTTTGGTTAATGTTATATCAGTATCATCTCTATTTAATGTAACTTTATATACATCACCTGTTGTTGTTAAAAATCCAGTTGTATTTAAATATTGATCAACTAATAATTGTTCTACATTTTCTACATTTTGCTCTATTATTTCATTTTTATCCATCCATGTATTTGTATCTGTTATGCGACCTGTTATATTTAAAGTATTATCATTTTTTAATTTTAAATATAATGCTGTTTTTTCTAAACTATTACGTACATATACATAGTCAGAAACATTTATGTCTTCTTTTTCTACTTTATCTTGTGAGCTTACTTTATATAAATCCCCATTTGATAATAAAATTCTATCATATACAAGTCTTGCTGTAACTCCTGTTTCTTCTAATGGTTGTTCTGGAGTAATAGGTGATTTTGTAACATTTATTGTAGATATTCTTGTTACATAATCACTTTTATATGTAACTGTTGTTGTTCCTTCTTTTAAACCTTGGATATATGTATTTTGCTTATACATTCCTGTAAATTTTGCTATACTTTCATCTGCTATTGTCATTTCAACATTATCTAATAAATTACTACTATAACCGGAATCTCTTCCAAGTACTGGATCTACATATACATTTCCAGCTTCTAATTCTATGTTTGAAGGTATTTTATTACCATATATAAAATACGTACTTCCTGAATTATAATCAAATGTAAATATATCATCATTTACTTTAATTGAACTTGCATCCATTTTATAATCAGCATTATATATTTGTAATTTTCCCAATGAAAATGACTCTAATTTTGTAAATGGTGTTAAATCATATTCTGTAACGCTTTCGTCAATTCCTGTAACACTTAAAGTTTTAAGATTTTTTGCATATGCAAGGTCTTCTAAATTTTTTATTTTCTCATCATTATAATTTACATATACTGTTAAACTCTCTAAATCTTCCATTTCTTGTTTTGTTATATAACCATCTTCATTTCTGTCTACTGGTACATATTTACTTAATTCTTCATCAAATACTGTTGTCCCTTTTAATTTTTCAAATAATACTTGGTCTTTAAATTCTATTGCATCTTCTGGTACGTTTTCTTGAGCATTTGTAATTACTGGGCAAAATATTGTAAACACCATTGCAATTATTAATGTTAAAGATATTAATTTTTTATCTGTTTTTGTCAATTTATTTCTCCCCTTTCAAAATAAAATTTTCTAAAGCAAGAATTATTATCTTGCTTTAAATTTTATTTTGCTTCTTCAAAACTATCTATTTTTTGTAATGAATATAATAAAATTAATCTTACATCTTTTATATCTACTTTTCCATCTTTATTTACATCTGCTGCTTTTATTTGTACATCTGATAAATCTTCTTTACTTAATGAATATTGAAGAGTTAATTTTACATCTTTAATAGTTACTTCATCATCACCATCTATATTTCCTAAGTTTTCATCATCTTCTTCTTGTGAAATTAGTTTTTTAAATTCTGCATATTGTTCAGTGTAATCTTTTACCCATACTGTTCCATCTTCTCTTACTGCAATTATATATGATGGATTTCTAAAACCGTCTGACATTTCATTATAAATTACATTATAATCTTTTACATGTGTTAAATATGCTAAATTATATCTACCTAAAGTATTTTCATAGTTTAATGCAAGTGGGTAAGTTCCATAGTTTGCAATTATTTGTAATCTATATTTTTCACCATCTATCATACTACCACTTGTTGCTTTTAATTCTCCACTTGTTGTATTATAATATGCACCAAAAGCTCCATAATATTGTTCTTCTGCAAAACTTGCAAAGTCTGATGCAAATAATTTGTATGAAATATTAGGTGTATAACTACTTACATAATCTTCTACTACATAAATATCATTTCCTATTGCAAAAGTTCCTTTTACTGCACTATCCATTTCTTCTTCGGCAACAAGTGTTCCATCTATATAATAAGTTTTTCCGTCTTTTACATAAAATGCTCCTTCTGCTTTTTCTACATTGCTTGCCATTAATGTTGTTTGTACTTCTCCATTTTCCAAGTTAATATCTAATAAGTACACATCATTATCATTAGTTAAATATGCTACTCTTGCACTTGTATTTGATAATATTTGTTTTACTCCTGTAATTTCTTTAGTTTTAAATTGTTCACCTTGAATTTCATAATTATCACTATATGCATCTATATTTAAATTTCCATTGTCTTTTAATTTAACATACATAGATTTCATTCCTGAATAGAAATGTACATATACATAATCTGAAACATTTGTGTCTTCTTTTTCTACTTCTGTTTTAGAGTTTACTTTCCATAAATCTCCATTTGACATTAATATTCTGTCATATACTATTTTGCTAGTTATGTCTGAATTTTCTAATTCAGGGTCTGAGTTTACTGTTATATCTGATTTTGTTATTGTTACTGGAATTTCTTTTGTTGAAAAATCACTTTTACAAATAATTTTTGTACTTCCTTCATTTATTGCTTCTATTTGACTGTTATATACTATTTTTACAATAGTATCATCTTCTATTTTTAAATAATCACTTAATGTTGTTGGTAATAAGATTCCCTCTTGTATTATTGAACCTATTTCTTTTTCAGGCATTTCTAAATTATCTACTAAAGCTATACCATATAAATTGTATGTTGTTGTAGCAACTTCTTGCCAAGTATTATCATAATAGCTATCTAATACAAATAAGTTAGTTGCTGTTTCTATTTTGCTTTCTTCTTTATATTCGTGATTTATTTCTCCTAAACTTTTTGATATTGTAAAATATTTTAATTTAGAAAAACTTTTTAAAAATGTATAATCAGAAAAATCTTTGCTAAGTCCACTTATATTTAAACTTTCAAGATTTACTGCATATTTTAATTCATCAAAACTTTTAACATTTGATATGTTATATAATGATAATGTTTTTAAACTTTCCATTTCTTCTACTGTTATATATCCATCTTTATTTGAATCTAACATATATACATTTTTCAATGCTGTAAATAATGCTTGGTCTTTAAATTCTATTGCATCTTCTGGTACGTTTTCTGCCGCATTTGTAATTACTGGGCAAAACATTGTAAATACCATTGCAATTATTAATGTTAAAGATATTAATTTTTTATCTATTTTTGTCATTTATATCCTCCCTTTCATTTTTTAAGAGGTACACCTATGTTAAGATAGATGTACCTCTTGTATTGTTAAACATTTAACATATTTAATTATTTTGTTCTTTTATTTTTTTTAATTGTAAATATTGCAACTCCACCTGCAACTAGCATTACTAATACTACTGCTCCAATTGCTATATCAGCTGTTTTTGGAAGAACTGATGATGTTTCTGTTTCTTCTTCTATTGCTTCTTCACCATTTTCTTCAGTTGTTCCTTCTTCCTCTTCTGGTACATATTCTTTATCTGTTACAGTGATTTTGAATTCTGATGTGAATTCATCATTTGCTGTTACTGTAATTGTTGCTTCACCTTGAGCAACACCTGTTATTACACCATTTTCATCAACTGTTGCAACATTTTCATCACTTGATTCAAATGTAAATGTTACATCATCTGTTGTGTTTTCTGGAGCTGTTGCTACTATTGTTTCTATTTGTTCTCCAATATCGATTTCTTCTTCACTTACCCAAGCTATTATTCCTACTAATGGGTATTCTACAACTGTTACTTCAGCTGTTGCTGTTAAAGTACCACATGTAGCTGTGATTGTAGCTGTTCCTTGTTTTAAACCTGTTAATTTTCCATTATCTACTGATACTACACTTTCATCAGATGTAGACCATACTACATTTTTACTATCTGTTGTATCTGCAGGTAGAAAAGCTACTGTTAAAGTTTTTGGTTGTCCCTTTACTAAACTTACTTCTGTTTCGCTAAGTGCAATTCCTGTCATTGGGCTTTTTACATTTACAGCACATGTTGCTGATTTTCCACCTGCTGTTGCTGTAATTGTAGCTGTTCCTCCACCTACTGCTGTAACAACTCCGTTTTCTACTGTTGCTACATTAGTATTTGATGAAGACCATGTAACTGTTGCATCTGTTGCTTCTTGTGGTACAACTGTTGCAACTAAGTTTTGTGTCTCACCTTTTGTCATTTCTAAAGATGTTTTATCTAAAGAAACTGATTCTACAGGTGTGATTATTTTAACTGTTGCTGTAGCTAATTGTGTTTCTGTTGTATCATATTTGAATGTTAAATCTACGTCTCCTGTTGCTCCTTCTAATATTCTAAAGTTTATTGCCATTACTGTTCCAGCTTTTACAGTAAATGGGTCTGCTTGCATATCTATTCCTTGATATTCTACTCTTTTTTCTTTTTCTAAAGTTGTTCCCCATATCATGTTAGTTGTTAAATCTTGGCTTAGGATTATATCATTTTCTTCTGAGTCTACTGCCAATTTTGAAGGATCATAATATACTCCTAATGTTAAATCCTCAAATGTTGTATCTTCTTTTAAATTTAATTTTACTTGAACTACGTCTCCTGCTTTTCCTTCGCCACCGACTAGTTCAAATGCTGGATTTGTTGGATTTGCTGCTTCTACCTTTCCTACAGGTATAAAAGCACACATCATTGCAATTATTAATAATATTGCTAATGATTTTACGATTTGTTTTTTCATTTTTTAAAACCTCCCTTTTAAAAATATAAATTTTTAAATTTAAATTAAAATTTATTCTTTAATTGTAAATAAAATTACTAAAAGCGAAGCTAGTAAAAAATTATTTATGCTATAAATTACTTCTCTTAATTATTAAATATTTGTTTCTCTTTTGTATTTATTTACATTAAAAAATAATATTTCCTACACTGGAAATATTATCACAAAAAATATGCCTTCTCAAGCAATTTACAATATTAAAGGACTTATTGTAATAATTAATATTATTTTTAGAAAACTTGTCCAAAAAAGAGGATTTTTAAAGCTATAAATCCTCTTTGTTTCTACCTATTATTTCTTTTATATTATTTATATAATTTAATGTTTCTTCACTTAATTCTATTTTTGAACTATCTTGTAGTTTTTCTGTTATTTTATCTGTTTTATTTTTTACATCTTGTATCATATTTTCTACTTCAAAAACATATTTTGAATATTTTATAATTTCTTCATCATTTTGTTCTTTTGCATATTTTTCTAATACTTGGCTTAAACAAAACACATAATCTTCATAAACTTGTGGATTGTATTTATCTAAAGCTATTTCTTTTTTCTTCATTTCTATCATTTTTTCAAATTCATTATTTTGTAAATAATATATTGCTTTTATCCCATATGCTTGATATGCATATATATTTTTTTCTAAAACTTCATCTGCTAGCCTATTTGCTGTATTTAAATTTTCTGTAGAATTCATAACATTTACCTTTGCTTCTGTAAAATCTCCAAGCATATTTATTGCTATCTCATCTTGCTTTATATAATTCATGAAACATGCTATTCCATAATAACCATATACTAATATCACAATTCCAATCACAAGATATGATGTTATACTTTTTTCTATTTCAATTTTTTTATATATTTTTTCTTCTAAGCACATAAGTAATATATAAAATATTATCATAAATTGTAAGTCAAATTCTAAAAACATATGTATAATTATTGAAATTAATATTATTTTATTTAATTTTGAGTTGTTTTTAGAAAATATACTTTTTACAAGAAATATTATAAATATCACTAATGGAATAATTCCTATATCTAATGCCATTTGCAAGTAATCATTATGTACAAATTTTGTATAATACATTCCTGTCTGGATTTCATATATTTTATATGAATATCCCATATATCCATATCCAAAAATATTTTCTAATAATAAATTTAATCCATCTTTCCAATAAAGTATTCTTCCTAGTAACGTACTTGAGTCCATTGATATTGTAAATATTCTTCCTATTGTTTCTATATTTTTTGTTATTAATACATATATTCCTAAAAGTAGTAATATTACAACATATGTAATTCCATATATTTTTCTATATTTATTTTCTTTTCTAAAACATAGATATATTATATAAATTGTTGTTATTATAAATGTTGTTCTACTTCCTGTCATTAATATTCCAATTAATAAGATTATTCCACATATTATTGGGCTATATTTTTTTAATAACTTTTGTTTATTTTTTTCTATTTTTACACTTTCTTCTTTAGCTTCTTTTACTTTTTCTTCTTTTTTCTTTTTATTTGTAATTATAATAAATCCTATTAATAAATATAATGCAAATACATTAGAATATTGGAACATACCTGTTATTCTATTGCTTTCTGAATATACTATATTTCTTAAAGCTGGAATAAATCCAATTATTATACTTAAAATCAACATTACTAGTCCAGAGTATGGAATTACATTTAAGATTTTTTCTTTTTCTTCTTTTTTACATTGCATTAATAATATAGAAAATATTACAAGTGATAACATTCTTAATGTTCCAATTATTGCATCATTTTTATCTGTTGCCCAAAATATTCCTAAAGTAGAAAATATAAAAAGTACCATAGATAATAAAAACATATTATTTATTTCTATTTTTAATTTTTTGTTTTTTATAAAAATCCCAAGTAATATTCCACTAAAAATTAATGTTACTAAAAATACCGAAAAATCATAAAATGTTCCTATTAAAAATGGTATTATTCCTATTATTATTGCTAAATACATAATTTATTCCCCTAATTTTTAAATTTACATTGCATGTACTATAATTCTTTCTTTACCTGTTGCATCACATGTTATTAATGTTAATAAATTTTTACTATAATCTATATCACAATTAAAGTCTATTTTACTTTTTTTAATTGCATTATCTACAAATTCTTGTTTTTCTTCTTCATTCCAATTTTTTTGTATTACATTTAAATTAGGCTCTTCCATATAACATGTAAATATTTTATATTTTCTAAAACTATTTTCTGTATATATTTCTATTTCTATATTATTTCCTAATTCTCCTTTATATACTTTTGCTAAATCTGCAAACATTTTTTGATTTTTTAAGTTATGTCCATATATTACTGTATTTTTTTCTGAAAAGTCTTTTTTTGTTTTACAGTCTAAAAATATACTTCCACATGAACTATATGTTTTATTTATACTCTTTTTTAAATAATATTCATTATCTGTTGTCTGTAATATTGGATAATTTATGTCTGTGTTTTTTATATATATCCAACCTATTACATCTTGATTTATCTTTTTTAATTCTTCAAAGTCTACTTTTATACTTCCTTCTTGCTCTTCTCCTTCTGGTACTTCTGTTACTAAATATGATAACTGTTCTTCTATTTCTCCTAATTCTTTATTACTATATAACCAAAATCCTAATATTGCTAAGCACACTAAAAACACTAGTATTGAGATTGTCAATACTATTTTACTAAATACTCCTATTTTTTTTCTATTTTCTTTTTTTTCTTTATTTTTTATTCTTTTTCCTGATTTTCTTCTTTTTTCAAAATGTTTACCTTTCAATACAACCATTCCTTTAAAACCAAAACATTTTAATTTTATTATTTATGATAACATAAAAGTACTTATTTTTCAATCATCATTTTTTACAAATAAGCACTTAAAATAGTATTTAATTTTTTATTTACATTTTTATTAATTTTTCATATGAATTTTTTAATATGATTTCATATCTTTTGTTTAATAAAATTTTATAAAATTCTTTTCTTACATCTGTTATAATAGGCATATTATCTATTAATTCGTCTATTTTATTCATATCTATTCTTTTTACAATTCTTTTTAAAGCCTCATTACATCTTTCATTTTCTAAAGTTGATATAAAATCATAATAATTTATTCTTCTTCCATCTTTAGTTATTGTTGATGTTGGTTTATTATATATTCTATTATTTACTTCTGTTTTGTTCTTTAATATTTGTTCCATTTGTTCGTCTGTTAATTGTGAATATAGACAAGAACCACAATCATATATTGGTGCTAACTTTATTTCTTGTGTTTCGTCATTTACTAAAACTCCCCAATTTCCATTATGCCTATCATAATTTCCAATTAGCCCATCAACAATAAACATATTCCAAAAATGTTCCTCTAATTCTTTATTATTTTTTATATCATTATGTTTCTCTATTACTTCTAATATTTCTTCTAATGATGTATCTCTTCCATCAGAACTGCTTGATGTCTCTGGGAAACTATTTTTTAAATTTTGGAACTCTACTAATCTCCAACCATCTCCAGTAAAATCCTCACACGCACATACATTTTTTTCTATCCCATTCTCTAATTTAAATATTCCTAAAATTGTATTTTGTGCTTTTATTCCTATTGAATTGAATATGTGACAACCCAAATATTCTGAAAATATATTATTATCATATGATGCTTCTTTATTTTTCTTAGGGTTGCTATTAGGAAACTTTAATAAATAATATTTATTATTATATATAATAGTTTTCTTTGTGTCTGCTCCTCCATATTTATTTATTATTTGTCTACAATTTGTAAAATCAATTAATTCTTTCATTTTTACCTACTTTCTATCCCCTGTTCCACCATAAGTATTTTCTTCTTAATACCCATGCTTGATCTTCTGTTATATCTTTGCTATACCATGCTCTATTTATATCCGAAATTAATTCTTCCTCTTCTCCATCCCAATACTTATTTTCTTTTCTTGCCTTTATTAATGCATCTATTGTTTTTTGTAAAAATTCTGGTATCTCAAAATCTATTTCTATACTTTCATCATAATACATAACGTTTTCCCCCTATGCATAGTATAACAAATTATAATAGTTTTTACAAGATGGAACTATTCATAATTTAAGATTTTGTATAATTTCATTTATAACATTTTCTTCTAATTTAAAACTTGTATTTGTAAATCCTATTTGTGGGTGAGAATTATCTTTTCTATGGAAATCAGAACCTACTGTTACAAATAAATTATTATTTTTAGCAAAGTCGTTCCATCTTTCTGTTTCATCTATTATTTTTCCATCTCTTGTTACAAATAAATAATTTGCTTCTATTCCATCTGGCTTTAGTTCTCTTACTAAATCTGATATATCTTCTTTAGTAAAATTATCTTGATATACATATGCCACTGGATGTGCTAATACTACCTTTCCTCCTGCTTTTCTTATTATTTTTCCTACTTCTTTTGGAGTAACAAATTTCTTTTCTACAAATCCGAGGACAATTCTCATTCATTATTGTTTCTATAAATTCTCCTTTACTTGGTATATAGCCAAATTCTGATATTAATTTTTCTTTATTTTTTTCATTTTCTATTATATCAAGTGAAATATGTGCTTTTGTTACTGATTTTATTTTATCTAATTTTGATATATTTACAATATAACCTAATTCTTCTAATTTTTCTCCAACTTCGTATAAATACTCATGTCTAAAATCTCTTATTTTTTCTAATTCTTTTCTAAATTCTTCATTTTCCCAATTGAAGTTATACCCAAGTATATGCACCCCTGCTTTTTCTACTTTACTTGATATTTCTACTCCTGGTATTATTTTTATACCTTTTTTTCTTGCATATTCAAATAATTCTTCATCATATGCATCTATTGTATCATGGTCTGTTATTGATATTACTGATACTCCTAAAAGACTTGCCTCTTCTATTATTTCTTTTGGGCTTAATCCCCCGTCTGACTTATTTGTATGTATATGTAAATCTATCATACAAACACCTCCTATACAAATAATAGCATAAAAATTCCAAAAAGCAATCCCTAAAAATAAAAACTAGTCCATTAAGGACTAGCTATAGCAAAATAAATTTTCTACTCAAACAATGATTAGTACAATGTATAGGAAATTACTGATGGTTATCTAGCAAAAAAGTTTCTTTTAGATTACCTTTCTTATTCTGTCTGACCAGTTGTAAACTTATGTGTGAATTAGAACTATATACTAATGAACTATTAGTATTAAATAAATTATAAACATTTTCAGAACATTTTACAGTTAGATTTGCATTTTCATCAGTTGCTGCATCATAGAAGCATTCATAATAGTAATTACCAAAGCAATTAAAGTAATTCCGACTGTTTAATTTTTTACTATTTACTTTACACACCATTTTTTATCTCCTTTTTCTTTAGTTTTATTGTTACCATATTTTACTTTTTTATACTTTTCTAAACTTGATACTATTTATATTGTTTAGTAGTTTTAATAAAATATTGGTGTTTTACACATAATTTATTGTGTATGTATGGTAAAATAAAAATACACTTTTTTGTGTAATAATATTTCATGAATTTATTTTACATATAAATATGTATTTTGTAAATACCTTATAGTAAAAAAAATTCATTTTAACTTTTCAAAAAAATAAAAACACTCAGTTTAAGAGTGTTCTTATTTTTTTATATCTATTTTCTTTCTATTAATGTTTTATCAAATAATTTTAAATAATACATATATTCCCTTCCTTTACTTTAAGCAATTTGTTTTTTCTTATAAACTTTTCTTTTAATATGTATTAAAACATAACTTATTACTGCTAAAATTAATGTAATAATAATTTCTTTTTGTGGTACAGCTGTTAGTTCTAATAATTTATTAAATAAAAGTGCTGCTACATAAAAACCAACTGCTGTTGTTACAAATAAAAATGTATGTATTTTTGTAAAAGGTGTACATACCTCTTGTACTGCTAAAATACTTACAAAACCAATTAAAATATACATCATAGTAGTTAAAACACCTTGTTCTATTCCTAACACATTTCCAATAACAGTTAAAACAATAATATTAAACATAATTACAATCGCAAAAGGTGCCGCATTCGTGAGTGCCGTCGGTAAAAATGCTCCTGTAATTGGTTTTTTGTTCTTCTCAAATGTAATAAAGAATGATGTATAACCTTCAATTACTAAATCTATTAAAGTAATTTGAATTGGTATAAATGGAAAAGCTGTATTTGTTATTATGCAGAATAATGATAATAGCACTGAATATATAGTTTTAATAAAGAATATTCTAGCTACATTTGTTATATTATTTACAACTCTTCTTCCTTCCATCAATACATCTTTTAATACACTAAAGTCTGAATTTAAAAGTACTATTTGTGATACTTGTTTTGCAGCATCTGATGCATCTGGAAGAGTTATACTACAATCTGACTCACGAAGGGCAATAACATCATTTACACCATCACCTGTCATTGCAACTTTATGGTTTTTAGCTTGAAGTGCTTTTACAATAATACTTTTTTGGTGTGGTAACACTCTTGCAAAAATACTATATCTATCAACTAAATTTACAATTTCAGCATCTGTACTTATAGTTGATAAATCTATATATGACTCATAATCTTCCAATCCTGCTCTTTTTGCAATATTGGAAACAGTAAGAGCATTATCTCCAGAAATTATTTTAACATCTACACCTTGTTCTTTAAAATATCCTAGCATTTCTTTAGCATTTCTTCTTAATGGATCTTCTAAAATAATAGAAGCAACAACCTCTAAATCAGGAAGCTCATCATCTTTTACTACCTCTTTTGAATATCCTACTGCTAAAACTCTTTTACCATTTTTTTGTAAATCTATAATCCTTTCAGGCATTTCCTTTGGACTTTTTGTAAATAATCTTTCAGGAGCTCCAAAAATCACAGAACCTTCTTCTTTAAAAGAAATACTACTCCACTTTCTCTCAGAAGAAAATGCTACTTTATCTAATACTTCATAATTTATATCACCCTTAAAATGGTTTTTCATAGCTCTAAAAGTTGAGTTATTATCTTCCATACCATTTACAAAAGCTATCATCATATCATTAAAAGGTTTAGGCATAATATTTTCGTTATATATTTTAACCTCTGATACTTTCATTTTTCCTTGTGTTATTGTACCTGTTTTATCTAAACAAATTGTATCAATATGAGCTAGGCTTTCTATACTATATAATTCTTGTACTAAAACTTCTTTTTTAGCAAGTTTAATAACACCTGATTCTAATGCTATTGTAATTAATAATACCAATCCTTTTGGAAGCATACCTAAAAGTGCTGCTGCTGTTGCAACAACCGCTTCTGGAATTATTGTTTCTCTTATAAAATAAGCCTGGATAAATAATATTACTCCAACTGGTATTATTACAAAACTTGTAAATTTTGTAACTTTTTTCATAGAATTTATTAATTCTGAATTATTATCTTTATGTTTTTTAGTTGCACTAATTATCTGATTTGCAAAATTATCTTCTCCGACTTTTTCAACTATTGCATAACACTTACCAGAAACAACATAACTTCCAGAAAGCAATTTGTCTTCTACATGTTTTTCTACTAAATCAGATTCTCCAGTAAGAAGAGCTTCATTTACTTCTATCTCACCTTCTATTACATAACTGTCTGATGGTATTTGATCACCTTGTTTTAAAACAATAGTGTCTCCTAAAACAACTTTTTCAATTTCAATTTCTTGCTCTTTTCCATCTCTTATTACTGTTGTTTTAGATGCTGTTAAAATTGATAATTTTTTAACTAAGTTTTTTCCATGTATTTCTTGGATAATTCCAATTAACACATTAACTGTAATAATCAAAAAGAAAAATGTATTTGTATATGCTCCAACAGCTAAAAGTGCTATTGCAATAAGTAAGTTATATAAATTAAATAATGTACATACATTATCTTTAATTATTTGCCAATTTGATTTTAAATTATTATTGTTGCTTACATTTGCTTTACCTTGTGAAATTAATTCATCTACTTCTTTTTGTGATAAACCTTTATACTTTTCTTCTTTCATTTTTCCTCCTTATATTTCTTTTTTTGTTTTTCTAATCTTTCTAAAATTATTAATTCTTTATTTTTTTACATTTTCTATATTTTATATTTATATCACAAAAACAAGAAAAAGAATAGTATTTTTTTAACTATTCTTAAATTTTTTCTTAAAATTTATGGCTCATCCATAAAATCTTTTCTTTTTCCTTCTATAATTTCATTATATATTTCTATTTTATAATTTAATCTTTCTATTGTTTTATCTATATCTTCTCTTCTTTTAATCAAAACTTCTCTTTGACTTATTAATAATTCTTTCCTTTTCTTTGCTGTACTATGCCCTTCTTTCATAAGTTTTACATATTTTTGTAATACTTCTATTGATAACCCGCGCTGCTCTCATACATTTTGTAAATTCTACCCAATTACAAGATTTTTCATCAAATTCTCGTATTCCACTTTTATTTTTTGGAACTTTAGGTATTAATCCTACTTTTTCATAATATCTAATTGTGTCTGCTGTTAAACCATATTTTTTACTTACTTCTGATATTGTCATTATTATTTCCTCTTTTCATTTACATATTTTTACAAAATCTAAGGAAAGCATTGCTACTCTCCTTGGAACTATCGCCCTCACTTTGTGTTAGGTGGAGGAACACCCGAATTATTTTGTAAAAATCTTTAATCACAAATAATGCAATCAGTGAACTACCCATTGCCTAAAGCCAATGGGCTTCCTGCTTCTTAGACCTCGTAACCTACTATCTCCACAGGCATTTATTTGGGCTGTCCCTTCCCTATATTTTTTTCTTATGCTATTTTTCTTAGTCCTTCCTTTAAGATATTTTTTGCAGCATTTATATCTCTATTATGTTCTGTTTTACATTTTGGACATATCCAGTTTCTTACTGATAAATCTTTTACATCTTTATTTTTATATCCACATACAGAACATAATTGACTACTTGCATAAAAAGTATCTACTTTTATATATTCTCTTCCGTTCCATTTTGCTTTATATTCTAATTGTCTTGTTAATTCATACCATGATGCATCTGTTATTGCTTTTGCTAATTTATGATTTTTTTCCATATTCTTTATCTGTAAATTTTCTGTTACTATCACTTGGTTTTCGCTGATAATTTTGTTAGAAATTTTATGCAGATAATCTTTTCTTATGTTTTTTATTTTCTCATGACATATTGCTATTTCTTTTTTCTTCTTTTGAAAATTTTTACTTCCTTTTTTCTTATGTGATAATTGTCTTTGCTTTCTTGCTAATTTCTTCTCATATTTTTTTATTGTCTTTGGGTTTTCATACTTCTTTCCTTCTGATGTTATTAATAAATCTTTTATTCCTAAATCTATTCCTATTTTCTTATTTGTATGTGGTAATTCTTGATGCTTAGTTTCTACTAGTATCGATACATAATATTTACCACTTGGAACTTGTGATACTGTGGCTGATTTTATTTGTCCACAAAATCTTCTATGTATTTTTGCTTTTACTTTCTTTAATTTTGGTAATTGTATTCTCCCGTTTTTCATAATCTACTTTTATATTTCCATTTGTATAATTTGTTGTATATGATTTATAATTATTGTGCTTACTCTTAAACTTTGGGTATCCTCCTCCTTCTTTAAAGAATTTTTGATATGCTGTATCCATATTATATATTGCATTTGTTAGAGCAAATTTATCCACTTCTTTTAACCACTCATATTCTTTCTTTAATTCTCTATTACAATAATTATTACAGTCTATTTTACTTACACTTACTTTTTCTTTTTCATACATTTCTTTTCTATATACTAATGTTTTATTATAAACAAAACGTGAGCAGCCAAATGTTTTTACTATTTGTTCTTCTTGTTCTTTATTGGGATATATTCTATATTTATATGCTTTTAACATTTTTGACTCTCACCACCTTTTCTAACTTTAACTTTCTATAATTTTATTATTATTTATCATAAAACATTTTCTAAACCGAAAACAAAGCAAGTTGTTATAGTAAATATTTTCGTTTCTATATATATTTACACAGATAGTATAACACAAAATGTATACTTTCGGCAACCTTGACCCATCGTCTAAAGCCGATGGGATTGCGGTTGCCTATATTTCAAGTATTTTGCAATCATTTTTTAAGTTAAATTTTATAATTTTCCATATTGGCTATCATCTACTGGTTCTAACCATTCATTTTGTGTATCAACTCCTGGAACTTCAATAGCCAGGTGTGAAAACCAAGAACTTTTACTTGCTCCATGCCAATGTTTTACATTTGCAGGTATTGTTACTACATCTCCTGGTTTTAAAGTTCTTGGTTCTTTTCCTTCTTCTTGATACCAACCTTGTCCTTCAACACAAATTAATATCTGTCCACCACCTGATTTTGCATGGTGAATATGCCAATTATTTCTACAGCCTGGCTCAAATGTAACATTTGAAATAGACATATTATCCATTTTTGCAAGTGGTTTTAAATAGCTTTTACCTATAAAATATTTAGCATAAGCAGTATTTAGCTCGCCCATGCCAAAAATCCCTCCATGGCAATTTTTATCTTCATCATCACCATAAACATCTTCTAGCATATTAAATACTGCCCATGCATTAGGCCATCCACTGTAAAAAGCTAAATGTGTTATCATTTCTACCATTTCGGTTTTTGTAATTCCATTTTTCTTTGCTGTAATTAGATGACTTTTTAGAGAACTGTCAAATATTCCTTTTGTCATTAAAGCTGTTACAGTTATCATTGACCTATCTCTTAAAGACAATTTATCCTCTCTTGACCACACTTCTCCAAATAATATATCATCATTTAATTCTGCAAATTTAGGTGCTAATTTACCTAATCTATCTCTTCCTGCTGTTTGTTTTACCATAATACATCACACTCCTTTTATGTATTATATATCACTTGGAGTTAGCTTTAAGTCAAGAGCTTTTATTTAATTATTAACAGTTTCTTCTTTATTGTCTTCACCATCATCATCTTCTTCTTCATCGTCGTCATCATCATGTTCTTCATTATTTGAATAATAATCTTCGCCATATACTTCTCTATAGCATTTTTCCATACGGTCACGCATTTCCTTATCTGCTAATATATAGTGAGGCTTTTGTATAATGTCTTTTAGTCTTTCTTTAAACTCATCAATAGTTTCTCCTTCTACCATTAAGTCTTTAACCTCATCTTCAGTTAATGTGTCTATAGCCTTTTTTATATCACCATAGAGTTTTTCAGATAAGAATTCTTCAAGTTCTTCTTTGGATAGGCCTGTAACATATTCGATGTCCTCAGTACAATGTGATAATTCCATTATTTTAATTGCAGTCCTTTCCTTTTCTTGCCTTATTCCTATTTCTTTTCCTTTGTTAAAAAAGTATTGGTGTAATAAGCTTTCTTCAGCCTCTTTTGTTAATTTTTCCATAAAATTCCTCCTTGATATATAAATTTTCTTCAGAATTATTTTTCAACTTGATTTTGGTAATATATTCGAAAAAATATTAATTTAATATCTTAAAAATTGATATTCTTTCTTCTTCTGTATTTAATATTTTTTTAGATCTAAATTTATTTCTTCTGTATTTTTTTCTAAAGTATACACATTTTCAAAAAATCTATAATTATTTATAATTATTTGTTATTCGATAATTCTCACCTCCTTGTTATTTAATTAATTTCCTTTGAATTTTTTTCGAATAAGAATTCAAATATTTTTGAAAAAATAAATTTGAAGTAAATATATATTACATCATATTCCATATTTTGTCAATAGATTTTCATAAAAAGTTTCACAATAATTTTATTTTTTTATTCTTTTTACATTTTTTCCTTGATTTGTTCACATTTTGCTGTTATAATTTTTTTAAAAAATAAGGAGGAATTTACTATGAAATGTCCTGTATGTAAAGATGTAACACTATTAATGTCTGAAAAGAAAGGAGTAGAAATTGATTATTGCCCTGAATGTAGAGGTATATGGTTAGATAGAGGAGAACTTGAAAAAATAATTGAAAAAGAAGATGCTTATAATAATGCTCATTTTGAAAGAAAAGAAAACATAAGAGATGAAAGAGATTATGACAAATATTATGAGGAAAAAGCTCATGATAAAAAATACAACAAAGATGAATATTACTCTGATAAAAAAGGATACCCAAGAAAAAAGAAAAGGAAAGAAAGTTTCTTAGAAGATATATTTGATATTTTCGGAGACTAATGTTTCAAAAAGACCTTCTTTTTTAAGAAAGTCTTTTTATTATATCTTTGTTTTAGTTTTTAAATTAAGTTATTTAGTTCTTCCCACTCTTGCATTTTTCTTTCTATATCATCATTTAATTTATTTATTTGTTCTTGAAATTCATTTAATTTAATATAATCTGTAGCATTTTCTTGTTTTTGCATTTCTGATTTTAACTTAGTTATTTCATCTTCTAAACTTTCAATTTCTTTTTCTAATTTTATCATTTTATTTTTTCTTTTTGTTTTTTCCTTATTTAATAAATATTGATTTTTAGAACTCTTTTCTTGTCGTTGTTTTATATCTACATCTTTATTTGTTTCAAATTGTTCTTTGTTATTTTCCTTATATTCTTGATACTCTTTATAATTACCATCAAAAAATCTCACACCTTCTTTTGTAAATTCTAATATCTTATTTGCAATCTTACTTACAAAATATCTATCATGAGAAACAAATATTAAACTTCCTTCATATTCTTTTAAAATATTTTCTAAACTTTCTTTTCCAATAATATCCATATGGTTAGTAGGCTCATCTAATAATAACAAATTAGGTTCAGTTTTAAAAATTTCGCAAAGTTTTAACCTTGCTTTTTCTCCTCCTGATAACATTTTTATTTTCTTATCTACATCTTCTCCTGAAAACAAAAAAGTTCCAAGTATTGTTCTTAATTTAGTTGTAGTAAGTTCTGGAAACTTTTTACTAAATTCTTCAAATACTGTATTTTCTTCATTTTCAAATTCTAATTGTTGATCAAAGTAGTTTAAAAAAACATTATGTCCAAGTTCAAAACTTCCACCTAAACTTTCTATTTTCCCTGCCAATGTTTTAAGCAAAGTAGATTTTCCTATTCCGTTTTCACCAATTACAGCAAGTTTATCTCCTCTATAAAGTTCAAAATTTATTTTTTGTAAAACCTTTTCATAACCAATTTCTAATTCTTTAACTTTTAATACAATTTCCCCACTTTTCTTAATATCAAAATTATTATGAAATGTTTTTAAATCATATTTATTAGGTTCTTCTATTTTTACCATTCTTTCTATTTGTTTTAGTTTAGAAAGTGCCATTTTAGCTTTTGTAGGTTTATATTTAAATCTATCTACAATACTTTGTAATCTTTTTATTTCTTTTTGTTGGTATTCATAATCTTTTAATTGTTTTTCATAATTTGCTCTTTTTTGCCTTTCAAAATCCTCATAATTTCCTTTATATCTTGTAATTGTACCATACTCTATTTCATATACTTTATCTACTATTCTATTTAGAAACATTCTATCATGTGATACTATTACAACTGATTTCTTATAATTTTTAAGATATTTCTCAAGCCACTCTATTGCTGTAATATCTAAATGGTTTGTAGGCTCATCTAATAATAATATATCTGGCTTGCTTAGTAATAATTTTAAAAAAGCTATTTTAGTTTTCTGCCCTCCAGAAAACTGAGATATTTTCTTATCTTTATCTTCATTGCTAAACCCAAAACTTTTAATTGCTGTATCTATTTCTTTTTTATATGTATATCCTCCAAGGAATTCATATTTTTCTAAACTTTCTGTATATGATTTAATTAATTTATCAGAACTTTCTTCTTGCATCTTATTTTCTAAATTTTTGATTTTATCTTCTAAATCTGTTATTTCTTTATACACTTTTAAAATTTCTTGGAGCATTGTTTTTGTTTCATCTTCAAAGTCTATTTGCTTTAAATATCCTATTTTTGATACTCCTTCTTTATATATAGAAAATTTATTTTCTCCTATACCTTCTTCTAACATAGAATTATCATTTATAGCTTTAAGTAAAGTTGTTTTTCCGCTTCCATTTCTACCCACAATTGCTATTTTTTCTTTGTCATTTATTTCAAAATTTATTTCCTCTAAAATAGTATTTGCACCATATGTTACCATTCCATTTGTTATTTTATAGTTCATCTTATTCACCTTTAACAATATTTTAACATTTCTAAACTTAACTTTTATCCTTTAATATTTTTTATATTATTCTATAACAGAAAAAGAGTAACTCTCTACTCTTTTCCTAATATATTTTTTATTTAATCACCTAAATTAATTCCTATATCTCTTGCTGTTTTTACTAAATCATCATCCATTGTTACTTTTCTTAAATTACTTTCTTCAGTATTTCCTGATACTGCTCCTATTTTTGTATTATTTCCTACAACATCCTCTAATGAAACACTATCTAATTTTCCATTTTTAATAACTGCAAGTGTTCCGAATTTTCCTTCTAATGCTAGCTCCATTGCTTTTGTTCCATATTTAGTTGATAAAACTCTATCAAATGCTGTTGGAGTTCCTCCTCTTTGCATATATCCTAAAGTTGTATTTCTTGCTTCTAACCCTGTCATTTCTTGTAATTGTTTTGCAACTACTTGTCCAATACCACCAAGTTTTGTATTATCAACACCTGCTCCATTATCTCTTGTTCCCATAATAGTTAATTCTCCACCTATTGGTTTTGCTCCTTCTGCTACAACTACAATACTAAAGTTTTTACCTCTTTTTCTTCTATTTTCTATTTTTGATGCTACTTTATTAATATCATAAGGAATTTCTGGAATTAGTGCAACATCTGCTCCACCTGCTATTGCAGCTTCTAGTGCTATCCAACCAGCATATCTTCCCATAACTTCTAACACCATTATTCTATGATGAGTAGCTCCTGTTGTGTGTAATCTATCTAAAGCCTCCATTGCAACTGATACTGCTGTATTATATCCAAAAGTTATTTCAGTACATGCAACATCATTATCTATTGTTTTAGGAACACCTATTACATTTACACCTTTTGTTGCAAAATCTCTTGCTGACTTTTGTGTTCCATCTCCTCCTAAAGTAAAAATACAATCAAAACCAAAATCTTTTATATTCTTAATTGCTTCATCTGATAAATCTTTATACTCTACACTTCCATCTTCATTTACAACTTTATAATTAAATAAATTTGCATTTGTAGAAGAACCTATAATAGAGCCACCTAGTGGTAAAATTCCGAATAGCTTCTCCTCCTTCTGCTGTACTTAATAATTCAAAATCTTTTTTAATTAATCCATTATATCCATCAATAATTCCATAACATTCCACTCCATGATTTTCTGCTGTTTTTACAATTGCTCTTATAACAGCATTAAATCCTGATACATCTCCTCCATTTGCTAAAATTCCTACTTTTTTTAACATTACTTTTTCCTCCTTGTATAAATATAATTAATAATAAAATAATAAAATAATAAATATATATTTTTAATCAAAATAATAAATTATCAATATTATTATATCAATAATTTATTATTTTACAAGATTTTTTTACTAATTTCATTATTTATTATTTTACATATTCATTTAATGGTTTTACTCTATATTTTAATTCATCCATTTCATTTGTTGGAACATATCCAGATTTTGCATTTATAACATCTGGTATTCTATTTACCACTGTTGCACAAGTAAGCTCTACAGTTGCTGGTTTTTCTACTACTATTGTAGTTGCCGGTTCCCCTTCTATAGTCCACTCATTTCTATCAAATTCAGTTTCATCATAAACTTTTCCTATACATTGAGTTTCTAAAGTAATACCTTCTTTAGTTTTAGTAGTTACAACTGCACTCATACCTGTTGCCATGCCTTCTTTTATTGTCATGTTTAAAGTTTTAGAAAACATATCTTTTTTAGCTATTTGTGGAATACACTCTTGTGTTTGACTCTCTACTGTTAATCCTAATTTCTCACAAAGCCATCCATTTACGTTCCACATATATGATGGTTGGTATTTCCCTGATTCAATTATTTTTTGTCTTTCTTCATCACTTATTCTATCTTGGCTTGCCACATCTTTATCAAATTCTTCTAATGTTAAACCTGCTCCATGTGCTTTAGCTAGTGCTATTCCATAATCTTCTACATTATAGCTTGAACTTCCTTTTATCTTTGTTATTTTATGTGTAGAACCTCCAATTGCTGAGATTAATTCTCCCCAATATATATCTTGGTAGCCTGTTCCTGTTATTGTACAATTATTTTCTTTAGCAAGTTTATCTATAGCGTTTGTAACATTAGGGTTTGAATTTTCTGGATAAAATGCCTCTTCACAAGTTGTTATTGCATTAATTCCTAATTTTGCACAAAGCATTAAAGCATCTTTAACATCTTCTATTAAACTCATTGTAGTAACTATTACTACATCTGGTTTCGTTTCTAAAAGCATTTTTTCAGCATCAGAAACATTAGTAACCTTTATTTTCTTTTCTTCACACCCCATTATTTCTCCAATATCTTTTCCTATCACATCTGGATTTACATCAATTGCACCTACAATCTCTGCTCCTTTTTCATATACATACCTCATTGTATATACACTCATTTTTCCAGTTCCATATTGAACCACACGGATTTTTCTATCCATAACAAAACCTCCTTAATTTCTTTTACTTATTATACCATATTTTTTTAAATTTAATACATGGGGACGTTTCCTTTACCGACATAAATGTCGCATTGGGGACAGACCTTTAAATAGATGTGTCCCTTTTGCGACATAAATGTGTGCAAAGGAAACGTCCCTAACAACCCATTCCTTCAATATTTGCTGCAACTAATCTTCCTTTTTTTAGTTCATCTTTATCAAGAGTGATATATAATCCATATTTATATATATCTTTTAATTGTTCTTCTATTTTCCCTTTTACTCCTAATATTTGTGTATTATTATTTACTATAATTTCTATATCAAAACTTTTAGTTTCGTTCTCATTTACATTATCACTCTCATTTTCATTTTCTATTAAACTATAACTATAATACCAATCATATATTTTTCCTTTTAATATATAATTATTATTTGAGTTTTTCTCCATATCTTCTAAGTCAAAACTAAATTCACTATTTAAAAGTTCTTCTTTTAATTCTTCACCTGATAAATATCTTGTTACATTTATTTTGCTTTCTTCTGAAAACACTATTTTTCCTTGTCTTTTATATACATTTTCAAAATCAATTTCATCATTTATTTTTATTTTTGAAATATCTATTTTTTCTCCTGTTCTCATATTATATAGAATTTTATTTAATAATTCTACATTATTATTACTTATATTAATATCTAACATTTCTCCATTTTGCATTTTTACAGTAATTTTGGTAATATTGGTTCCTTCTTTATTTATATTTGTTACAATTGTATTTCCTATGTTTACCAATGTGTTTTCTTCTTTTTCTATTCTTTCTTTTTCTTCTTTCTCAAAATTACTTTTTTTCTCATCTTTTTTATTTTGTACATACTCTTCAAATTCTGATTTACTACCATTAAATACATTTAAATCTATAAACTTTTCTTCTCCATTATATCCGTTCTAACCTTCCTTTTCCCGTATACTGCCAAAATTTCCATTTTCTATTTTCTAAATTTAAACTAGGATTAAATACAATATCTCTTATCCACAAATCATATTCTTCAAAGTTTCCTTTTATATAGTCATTATAAAACTCCATAGTGGTATATATTATAGGTTTTACTCTATATTGTTCTTCCATTTTATTTAAAAGATTTTGTAATTCTTCTAATACCCACTCTTTACTTGGTTTTGCTTTTTTATAATAACTATAATATTCTATATCTACTATTGGTATAATTAAACTATTATCATTTTCTACATTTCCTACTACATTTATATAATTTTGTGCTTGTTCTTCTCCTTTTGTTTCAAAACTAAAGAAATGATAACAACCAACTAGCATATCTTCCATCTGCTTTAGTTTTGAGAAATTTGTATCAAAATAATTATCTTTACTTGTACTTCCTTCTGTTGCTTTTATAAATGCAAAATCTATCCCTTGAGATTTTATTTTATCCCAATCTATTTCTCCTTGATATTCTGATACATCTACTCCTTTTACTTCATATTTTTCTGCTTCTAATTTTGTTGGTATTATATATCCATTTATTATCATTAGATATATAATAGATGCTATCAAAACAATAATTAATATAGTTGTTATTATATTTTTATATTTTTTTATAAAATCCATAATTTACTCCTTTTGGTAGTTTTAGGGACGGAGGAAAAAACGACGTCGTTTTTTTTCTCCGTACCCAAAACGACTACCCATATGAAACATTTCCTGTTATTTTTTCCATATTTCTATATATACAATTTGTGTTTACTGCTTTACTTGCCCTAAAGACATTTACTGTGAAACTGTCTTGTCTTTTGTCTCCTTCAAAATAGTATGTTATTCCACCTATTCTTGTTTCTATTTTTCCTATGTTATACCTAGAAATTATTAATATTATATCTGTTTTTTCAAAATCACTTGTCTTTATATTTTCTTCTAATTTTATATTATAACAATTTAATAAATAGTCTAATGTTTCTTTGCTTTCTATTTTTCCTCCATATATACCGATCTTCATATTGTTTTATATAATTATAATTTTCTACATTTTTTTCTAAGTATGCATTAAATACCTCATTGGGAATTTCTCCTACTACTTTATATTCTTTATTATCTTCCATATGATAACAATTATCTGTTCTATTTTTTGTTTTTTCTCCTATTATTTTTTCTATTTCTTTTTTATTGTTTATATATTGTTTTACAACTTGACCTCCATTGTCATTTCTAAAGATTATGTTGTTGTTTTCTCTTTCATATGCTATTACATAGTTTTTACTTATTGTATCATAGTCAAGTTCTATATAATTTTCATTTTGTTCTATTAACCCTATTTCTTCTTGTGATAACATTATTCCATTTTCTTTACTATCAAATCCTTCTATTATTTTATTTAATATATCTGTATAGTCTTTTGTTCCTTTTGTAAATACATAATAATTGTCTTTATTTTTTTCTTTATATACTATTCTATCTGGTGTTTCGAAATATTGGATATTATTTACACTTGTACTACTTTCTTCATTTTTACTTGGTTCTATTCTTGTGAATATAAATGTTCCTACACATAATACTATTAATAGTGTTGTTATTCCTATTAATGTTTTATATTCTTTAAATTTGTCTGATAATTTTATCATTTTTATCCTTCTTTCCATATTCTTTTTTCCATCTGTTACACATAATACTCTTTTTGTTATTTTTTCTTCTTTAGATATTGGTAATAATTGTACTAATGTTTTTGCATATGATTTTTCTTCTTTCTTTCCTACTTTATCTAATACCATTTCATCTACTTTTAATTCCATATCTTGTCTTATTTGTTTAAAACAATACCAAAGTACAGGGTTAAACCAATGTATTGTTAATATTAAGATTAATATTTTATTTATTAATAAGTCTTGTTTTTTTAAATGCCCCATTTCATGCATAAATATATATTTTAAACTTTCTTTATCTTTTTCTAAAATCTCATCTGTTACTAATATTTTTGGTTTTATTATTCCATATATACATGGTACTTTTTTATATTTTTGTTTTATTAGTTTTATTTCTTTTTCTATTCCCATTTGTTTTTTACAATTAAATAATATTTCTAATATTTTTCCATCCTTTACTTTTTCTTTTCCTATTTTTATTTTAAATACAATACTTGAAATAACAAAATAAAGAAATATTACACACATAATAATAAGCCATATATAGATAAATATTGTTCCTGCTTTATTTATTATTAAGTTTTCTTTTAAATTTTCTATTTTATCTATTCCTGAACTTATTAGAAATTCATGTGAATTTTTTGATTGTATTGTTATTCTAAATGGAAATATTAAACTAATTAATACTAATATCCACATTATTAGTTTCCATGTTGGTGATATTTTTTTATCAAATGTTTTTCTAAATATTAAAACTATTATTCCTAATATACTTCCAATTATTGATACATACACTATGTTATAGAAAATCTGATACATATTTAGTCCTCACTTTCTATTAAATTAAGTAAGTCTTCTAAATCTTTTTTTGTTATCTTTTTTTCTTCTACAAAGTTTAATAATAGTTTATTTGTGCTTCCATTATATAGTTTTTCTAAAAAACTTTCATTTTCTTTTTTTAAGTATTTTTCTTTTTCTATTTCTGCTCTATATGTATTTTCTTTTTTCTTATTTATTATTGATTTTACACTTTTCTTTTCTATTAATCTATAAAGCAGTGTTTTTACTGTGCTTTTGTTTTTCTTTTCTTTTTTACTTAAAAGCTCTACTATTTCATTTAATGTCAATTCTCCTTTTTCCCATAGTAGTTTCATTATTTCTAATTCTGCATCTGTTATTTCATATTTTTTCATATTTTCCTCCAATCTACATTTGTAAACCACATATAGTTTACATCTGTAAACTAATTTTGTCAAGCAAAAAAAACCTGAAAGAGTTTTAGTCTTTCAGGTTCAGGATAAAATTAATTATCCTTGATTACTTGCCTCCTAACTTTGGTCCTCGTTTTTTCTTTCCTCCATATCATATCTTCATTAGGGATGAAGATTACGCACACATCTTCTTCTTTTGGTTTTTCACCTTCCTCAATTCGGATTCTAAATGTGTACAGAGTAGGATTGTCGCCATGCTCAATGAAAATACTATCATTGTTGAAATATTCTTCAAAGATCAAATTATCATCTTCACATGCCAACACTCGCGATTTTCCCTTAGTGCATTGTTCTATTATGACATAGTACTCGTTATAATATGGAAACAGCTTGACATTTGCTCTTCTGTCCGAGCACCAACCTACGTTTCTCCGATTAAGTCGCACTATCTTTTCGGCTCTACGGATGTCAATTTGTCTCTTCGCATTCAAGAGGTTCTTTTGCTTCTGAATACGAGAGTAAATGCTTGCTCCAATTACAACTACCAACGCGATGATTACTACAACTGTTGCCATTATTACCAACATTGTTTTTCTCCCTATAAATAAGTAGCTTACATAGCCTAATAGTTAGGAGGTTTTCCTCCACTATTTAGTGAAAAGGTCGATTGTACCTACCGTACTATCTATATTCTAACACAAATTCACATAATATGCAACAAAAAGACCCAAAAGAATTTTAATCTTTCAGGTCCAGGATAAAATCTATTATCCTTTTTTATTTGCTTCTTCTATAATACTTTTTTCTATTCTCCAGACTTGTTCTCTATCTGGAAGAAATACTACACACACATCTCTATAAGGTCTGCTTCCCTTCTTTCTTACTTTAAATGTGTATAAAGTAGGAACATTTCCTTTCTCAATAAAAATACTATCATTTTTTAATTCCATTTTAATGATAGAATTATCCTTTCCACATGCTAATAACCGAGATTTTCCTTCTTCAGCTTTTTCGACTACAACATAGTATCCTTCATAGAATGGTTTTAGCTTAACATTCACCATTCCATTTTTACAGTCTCTGATGTCTCCTATTCTAAGCCGTAGTACCCATTTAGCATCTGCTAAATAATGTGTTCTTCTAAGAGCCCTAATAAATGGCACCAAAACAATAGTTGCAAATACAAAAAAGACAATTCCTACTTGTAACATTTCTTTCTCCTTTTCTAACAATAGACCATCAATAGAAAATAAGTAATAAAGAAACCTTCCTTCACTACTTAGTGAAAAAAATAATTTGTACTTACTGTACTTTTCATATTTTAACACAAATTCACATAATGTGCAATATAGTTTTTAAACTCACCCTTTAAATCTTATTGCACAAAAATAACAGCAAATTATATTATTTAACTTGCTGCTATTTGTTACAATAAGTAACTGATATCCGTTTAAGTACGTTTCTATGCTAATAAGAAAAAGATTGAAGTTGCTCCCAAAAAGAACCTCAATCTTCCAATCTAGGAAATTTTGAGTAAGGTAATAAGCCTTGCTCCCTTTTTATTTTATTCGTAATCAATAATTTTTTGTAAAATTTCTTTTACATTTACATTGTAGCATTTGTTTATTTATTTGTTAATATTTTTTTATAAGTAATTTAACATTTTAATAAATTTTTATATAAATATTTATTATTTAGTTGACAAACTCATATTTATTATATATAATAATTTAGGTTTTGAACGCTCACCATGACAGCTTGTTGTAATCAATAACAGCAAATTATATTTAATTTGTTGTTATCAGTTACAATAATAAGTAACTGATATTCGTCTAAGGAGGTGAGTGAAAAAATGGAAGTTGCATTACTTGCTGTGAAGTACTTAGGTACTGCACTGATCTCCCTTATTGTTGGTTTCGTAATTTGTTTTTTAGCTGCTTTAGGATATACTACATACATGCGTTTCCGTGATAAGGAAAAAGAGATTGAAGTTTCTACAACCAAAGAACAACTTCAATCCAAAACTACTGAGGACTAAGGCTTCATGCCTTATCCTTTTTTATTTTATTGATTATTTTTTATTTTATTCGTAATCAATAATTTTTTGTAAAATTTCTTTTACATTTATATTGTAGCATTTGTTTATTCATTTGTCAATATTTCTTCATACAAAAAATTAGTAAAATGAAATTAAATTTTTAATTTTGGTAATTTTCATTTACTTTTCTATTTTTATATTACTTTTCCCTATTGTTTTTAGTAATATACTAAGTGTTTTTGTCATCATTTTTTTTGTTTCTTGATCTAAATTATTATAACTTTTAATAATTGTTATTGCATTTTTAAACCATTTACTACTAAGTTCATTAACTGTTTTTACATTTGTAGCATTTAATATATCAAATAATGTATCAATAAACTGTTCTCTTTGCTCTTTTGAGATTTCTTTTAGCCAATTTGTAATTGCATTGTCTATAATATCACTTGAATTTGTTTTTTTAGCTTTTACAAATTTGTCACCTAAAACCTCCCAAGAGTAAACATCATGTTGCATTATTCCTACTTGTCTACTTTTTACAATTGTTACTTTTTCTTTATGTTTTAATAATCTTCCTATTACTGATGTCTGTGGAATAAATGTATGTACTTTATTTATTATTTCATTATATTTTTCATCTTCAATTACATTATCTAAAAAACCTGGTCCATCATTATTATATATTTCTATTATTTGTTTTTTAGTTTCTTCCTTGCAAAAACTTGATGCATATATAGCTAAATTTCCTCCTTTTGAATGTCCTCCTACTCGTAATTTATTTTTATATTTTTTAGCTACTTTTTCTAAATATTCTACACTGTCTATTTGTGATGGAACAAGTCTACTAAAACTCATATTAAAATCTTCTTTCCAACCTATTATTGTATCATCTGTTCCTCTATATGATACATATATAGTATCATCTGGAAGTATTATTGTTATTGCTGAAAATTGTTTTTCTAATTCTGGCTCTACTTTGTTTACAAAATTAGTTATTTTACAATTACTGTATCTTATGCTTTTAGCCAATAAAGGATATAAGTCAATATCTTCTGCTTGCAGCACTCTTCCTGTTGTTCCTAAACTCTTTGTTCTTTCATATGCTTCTTTTAATGTAATTTCTTCATCTTCAATTACTATTCCGTCAAATGGAAAATATGAAAGTCTTGCAAGTATTAGATTATCTACTTCATTAAATTCTACTTTTTTAAAACTTATATCTCTCCACTTCATATAATCAAATATATTTGCCAATTTTTCTTCCTACTTTCTATTTATAAATTTAATTATCTCTTCTGACAAAATTTCTTCTTTTCCATCATATCCATGATTTGCTCCATCTATATAGTCTATATCTTTACTTGGATTAGTAATTATATTATTTAATATTGTAACTAATTCTTCTGCTTTTTGTGCAATCATTTCATTATCATTTCCCCATCTCATAAATAATGGTATATCTATTTTATTTAATATTTCCATTTCATTGTCACTACCATATTTTACAAAATCTATGTCTTTATTGTCTCTTACATATCTTAAAAATGTTTTTACACTAATTGGATGTATAAATGCATTTTTTGGCATAAGGTCATTTATTCCTTTTTCTTCTTTTTCTTCTGCTAATTTTAAATAAGTTTCATAGTTTTTTCCTAAATAAAATTTAACAGCCATTGGTATATCTATTAATGATAATAATATTATTCCTTTTATATTATTTAAAATATCTGTTTCTTCTTCTTTTAATTCATTATATGTATATACTACTTTTGTTGACCCTAAGCTGTGTCCTTGTAAATATATTTTGCTATATCCTAATTCTTTTAATTTTAATATAGCTCCTACTATATCTTCATATCCTTCTAACACATCTTCATATGCCGTTCCTGCTAAACTTTTTTCTTTTTTACCATTTATATTTTTACTAATATATTTTACAATTTCGCTTCCTCTATTATTAAAGCAAAAATAATCTATTTTCTCCTCATTTGCCTTTTTTGCTATAATATCATCTCTTTTTTTAAAACAGTTACTTGTCATTCCATGTACTGCAAGTATTATTTTATCTGTTTTTTCTTTTCCTTTATATAAAATCCCACAAAGTTCTATTCCATCTGTTGCTATAAAATCTATTTTTTCCATCTTTTTCACCTTCCATACCTTAATATAAGCAAATTATATAACAACTATTTAATTTTATCAAGGAGAAATTTTTAAAAGGGAGTGCCCTACTTGGCACTCCCATCGAAGCGTTTAATGTGGTTAAAAAGCCATTCATACTTAGAAACATCTTTAACCATTTTTTTGCTAAGGTCTGTTGATGTTGCATATAGCCTAAGGTATTCATGCATTATATCTTGTGCTTCTATTGACTCGCTTTCTCGTTCTAGTTTTACAAACTCGATTTTGCCATCTTTAATTCCAGCTGCTGCTGAAAATGTTCCATAGCATTCACGATAAGAACTTAGCCAACCTTCACCAAAAATATTAGAAAAAATCCATATCTCTGGTGTATAGCCTCCTGGTCTACTCATCTTCATTAAAATAAGTTTTCCAGTTTCTACATCATATGCTCCTTTTATAGCAGAAGGAGTATATTTTGTTCCAGTCTCTTGCACATATCCTTTGACTACATCTTCTTCTTGTACAAAATAGCCACTAACCCTCCTTTTTTCTCCATAGTTATACTCTACAGAACCGGAAAAATTAAACACATCCATTTTATCTCCTTACAATTGTTATACGAGACACCAATAATTACCTATTTATATGATACCACATTTTTATGTAAATTTCCACCCTAAAAAATAATTATAAAATAATAAATATAAAATAATAAAAAATATAAAATATGAAAATAAAAAAATAAATTAAAAAAATTAAAAATAAAAAAAATTAAAAAAAGAAAAAAATTAAAAGAATATATAAAAAATAAAAACAAAAAAGAGTGGTAACCACTCTAAAAAAATTATAAGCAAACCTGTAAGCCGGGTTCTGTCGTTTAAAATAGTCATTTATCTAGGATAGATATTACTACCTACCTCAAGCCACGCAGGTTAGAAGGTGCCGAGCAGGCTTAATCTTCTAATTTAGGTGTTGCTCCAGATGGGGTTTACACTGACCTATTATGTCACCATAATAGCGGTAAGCTCTTACCTTACCTTTTCACCCTTACCTACAAAATAGGCGGTTATTTTCTGTTGCACTTTCCTTAAGGTTACCCTCACTAGGCGTTACCTAGCATCTTTGCTCTATGGAGCCCGGACTTTCCTCTCGTAATTCCTTTCGAAATTTACCAGCGACTATTCAGCTTACTTACATTTTCTATTGTAACAAATTTATAAGAAAAAGTCAAAAAGTAAAAAATATTTCAAATAACTATTTCTTCTATTATTACTTCCATTTTTGTATTTAATTTTCCTATTATATTTATCATTTTTCCTTTTTCTAATTTTCTATAACATTCTTCTGCTATTTTATTATAACCAATAACACATGCTACATTTCCATCTAATAGTTTTACTTTAAATCTTACAATTGTTACTTTTTCTTTACTAAAATATTTTCCATTTCCTAGTACAAAATCAAATTTCACATCACTTATTATTTTTCCTATTAAAAAACATATATTCATTTCTATTTTCTTTCTTATTTTTTCTTTTATTTTCTTGTTTCCATTTTTATTATCTTCTTTTTTGTTTTTCCATACTCTATATTATATTTCTATTAATTATTTATTTATTTTTATGTACAAAATGTAAAATAAGTATATTGGAAATAAATATTCTACTAATACCTATTTTACTAATTCATTTTTACCTAAATTAGGAAGGAATAAATCTCTTTAATACTAATACTTTCTCTGTATATATTCCTTAAAATATATAATCTGGATATGTATTAGAGTACGAAACGGAAGGAATTGTTGCTGTTAGCTGTCCCATTGTTGTTGTTACGGTTAGAAGCTGGATTGCTGTTGTTGTAATTGCCTCCCCTGTTCACAAACTGATTGTTCGTGTTGTAAGAGTTTCTGATTTATCCCTAATTTCTATTTTTTACTTTTTTTCTTTTTTATTTTCTTTTTGTTTCCTTTTTCCATTTTTTCTTTTCTTTTTTATTTCTTTTTTCTTATTTTTATTATTCTTCTCTGTAAAATAACTTATTTTCTAAATTCCACGTATTTGCTATTTTTATATATCCAATATGCCCAGAAAGAAAACGTTTAGCTTCAACACTTGATATTTCACCATTCTTTATCAAATATTTTAACTTTTTTATTTTTTTCTTTAATTTTCTTTTTCCTTTATCACGTAACTTTAATCTTTTTTCATTTATTTTATAACCACAAAAATTTACCCCTTGTTTTGATTTAAATATTTGTGTTTTTTTATTTAGAAAAAGACCTAACCTGCAAGAAAGGAATTCTTTTATACATTCTAAACATCTTTTAGCTTCTTCTTTACTAGGAACCATTAAAATGAAGTGAGTAGGCAAGAGGAACCTCCCCTCAAGCCTCTCTCAGAACTGTACGTGATAGTCTCCCATCATACAGCTCCCAATTACCATACCGTTGGCGTAATTCCAAATTTCCAATGTGCAAGTAATTTTGGTTCTCTTTGTGCTATTGTCATTAACCAGTTTACAGCTCTTTTGTTTGATTTTAGCTTCTTATACTTTCTTCTTGCCCATTTTATTAAACATCTATTTATATATCTTAATACTTTGTTTATTCCAGACTTATAATAATGTGTGTAATAATTTATCCACCCTTGTATTTTGCTATTAAACATATTTGCTATGTCATTTATTGTTTTATCCGACTTTAATTGTAATTTCCAACTCCTTATCTCTTTTATTATTTCTTTTTGTGCTTTATCACTCATTGCTGGTAGGAAATTTCTAAATAATCTTCCATATTTGTTCTTTGCTCCTCTTGTTTTAAATGTATATCCTAGAAAATCGAAACTCGTATTTTCATAATCTCCTTGTCTATCTTCATCCTTGCAGTACACAATTTTAGTTTTATCTAAATTTAATTCTAAACCAAAAAGTTTAAATCTTTTATCTAAAACTTTAATTATATATTTTGCTTGCTTAATTGATACACAATTTAATGCTCCATCATCTGCATATCTTACCCAAGGTATATTAGGAAACTTTTTGCTCATAAAGTCATCAAATACATAGTGCATAAATAAATTTGCCAATATCGGACTTATTACTCCTCCTTGCGGTGTTCCTGCTGTTCTTTCAACTATTGTTTCATCTTGCATTTTAAATGGTGTTTTTAGCCATCTTTCTATGTATAGAATTATCCATTGCTCATTTGTATGTCTTTTAACCATTTCAATTAAGTAATCGTGTCTTATATTATCAAACAATCCTTTTATATCAAAATCAACTACCCAATCTTTTCGCCAGCATCTTTCTCTTAATACTCCAACTGCCTGTATTGCTGACTTATTTGGTCTATAACCATAAGAGTCTTCATAGAATATTTTCTCTACATTTGGCTCAAAATATATTTTAGCTACCATCTGCGCTACCCTATCTTCAACTGTTGGTATTCCTAGTATTCTAGTTCCACCATTCTTCTTAGGTATTGCTACTGCTTTTACTGGTTTTGGAAAATATGTTCCTGATGACATTCTGTTCCATATTTTATATAAATTATCTCTCAAATTTATTTCAAAATCTGTTATTGACTGTTCATCAATTCCATATGTTCCTTTATTTGCTTTTACTCTGTCAAATGCTATTTTCACTGCTTGTTTTGAAATTTTAAACGGCTTTGTTTCTTCCATAAGTTCCTCCTCCTTTCAAAGTTGACTTATTTCTTAAACTAGTAATTTTAAACCCTTCGCTCCACTTCCATTACAGAAACTTCTTCACTACTACGATTTAATCTGCCCCTATGACTACATTGGTACTCTTATCTTATGGTTCTTCCACTTGATATTCTCCCTTATCATTAGCCCGTAGGTTCCCACGTTTCGTATAAATGCCTGTATTAAGTTCATGCCACCTTTGCACCGTTCACCGCCTAGTCAGTAAACAGGTTTCCACTAGACTTATCCCAGATTAACGACAACCCCCTGGTTTTGATGAAATCTATACTTTTCGATGCTTTCGTAAGTGGTTCACTTGCTCATTCATCTCCTTAATACTCACCTGACAACTTTTGTTGCCTTTTCTCTAACGCTCAATACCATATCTTTTGAATACAGCACCTTAGAGTGGTTTGAAAACTCCACCTGTATGTCGTTTTCGGTAGACCTACTACCATCATCTATACAATTACTGCATCTTTCAAGTAATTTTGTTTTACTTGTTATACATTCGTGGCGCACTGTCGTCCATGTAACGATAAATGTATTTTATGCCTAATTCTTTTTTTATATATGTATCGGCTTCATTAAGATATATATTTGCAAATAGTTGTGAGGTATAATTTCCAATTTCTAGGCCTACTTCCTTCTTTTGAGAATATAATATTTCTTTTATTAACCACATTACATCTTTATCCAAAATTTTCTTTTCTAAAATACTAATTAATATTCTTTTATCTATATTTTCAAAATATTTGCTTATATCCATTTTTAATATATAATAACTTCCCCACTTATTTTTACACTCTCTCATAGCTAACTGTACATCTAAACAGGCTTTATGCATTCCTCTACCCTTAATACAAGCATAAGATGTATTAATAAACATTGGTACAAAACATGGTTCTAAGAAATTATCTACTAACCATCTATGAACAATTCTATCTATATACCTACTTTTTTCTATCTTACGTATTTTTGGTTCTGTTACATAAAAAGTAGTATACCCACCATGTCTATATGTCTTTTTTTCTAAAGCATCTAACAAATAATATATATATTCTTCTTGTTTTAAATTAAACTGTATTATTTCTTTTCTCAGTCCTTTCCCCTTTCTTGCTTTTTTATGTGCTTCCATTAATTTTTCAAAACACAAATTTTCATAATACTTATTTCTTAATGTTTTTGGCATAATATTTTATTAGTCCTCCTAGTATTTTTCCTATTTCATAAATAAGCCTCATTGCTACATCAAATTTTTTCTTATCTATCCATTTATTTTTTACCATTATTCTTAAATAAATTCTTTGTGCCATTAATAAACTATCTATTTTATTTAAAACAATAATTACAGTATTATTATTTGTTTTATCCATTTTATTTAAATACATTATTTCACTTAGCATTTTATACATGCTTTGTTTATATTCTGTTCCTATACTAAATTTTTCTGTTCTTGGTAGTTTTATTATTAGATTTATTATATATTCTACATATATTTCAGCTTTTGGTATTAGTTTTAATCCATTTTCTGCTACTTCTTTATTCTTCATCTTCTTCTATTTCCTTCAGTTCTCGTTCTTCTTTTTCCTCTTCTTCACGCATTTTTATTAATGCATTTGTGTATTTATCTATTTTTTTATCTTTACTTTTTTCACAAGTAAAGCATTTATTTTTTGCTATTTCCCAATTTAGCCTTCTTCCTCCACAACTAATTATTATTCCTAATTCTTCTTTTTCACTATTAAAATCATAAATAATAAAACTATACCCTGTCTCTATTAATAACCCCATATATTTTTCTAATGCATTAATCGGAAACCCTACCTTACAAAGTCCTTTTTTCATACAACTAAGTTGTAATCCTAATTCTTTATTTAATGCTATTGCATCATTTCCTATTGCTACATAAAAACTTCCATTATTACATAATACTATTCTTCCAGAATTTTTTTCTTTCAATATTTCCATCATATCACAAAAACTCATATTATCACCACCTTTTAAAATTAGTACGAATTATACTATTTTTACATAACCTTTTTTTGCGCTTGAAAAGCACAAAAAAGGCCACGCTAGTGGCGCCACGCTAGTGAGGAAAATTTTTCATCTGCCTAAAGACAGATAAAAAATTTTCCACAAAGCGTATCTCCAATTCGCTTTGACCTTATTTCATAAGACTCTATTTTTTTCTAGTATTCTACATATTTAATTAAACGGCTTTAGCTTTCAGTTTTACATTACATAAAGTACGAAACGGAAGGAATAGCCGCTGCTAGCTGCCCCACTGCTGAAGTAACGGTAAGAAGCTGGATTGCTGTAGCGGTAAGAGCCTCCCCTGTACACAAACTGAGTGCTCGTGCGGTAAGAGTTCTTTTCTGCCACATATTCATAGCTATTGCTTTCTAAATCATATATATTACATGCTTTATCTTCTTTATTTTGTCCTGATGCTACTACTTTCGAACCTGTATGCCAACTTGATGTTGCTGTAGTTACATGATATTTTTCATCATTTTCTGTTATAAATTTCATTGCCATGTCCCATTGTATTCCTGAACACATTGCACTTTTTACATTATTATTGTCAACAAAACTTTTTCCTATTTCTTTAAATTCTTCTTGAGATTTACTTACCCATACTGTTGCTCCATTTTTACTTATTAATTTGTCTAAACCTTCATTTCCTGCCTCATATCTTGATATATAAAATCCGCCTTTACCTACAACTGCATCTCTTTCTGCTTCTTCATTTATTAACCCAATTGCCTCGTCCTTTGTTTTTCCTTCTGGTATTTCTAACTCACTATCAGCTGGTATTGTTGGTGCTATTCCATCTGGTAAATATTCTTTATCTGTATATGCTTTAGCTGAAACATTTGTACTTGCATAACTTGTGTTTCTTATATATTCAGCTTCACTTGCTACTGGTATCCATACAAATTGGTTTCCAAGTGCTGTTATATTTGAACTATCTTTTTCAGTATCAGTTGGATTATCTGAAATTACTAGTCCTTTTGATATATCTTCACATCCTGGTACAATCATAAATCCTTCTGGAATTATTGCTGTATATTCTCCACTTGTATATTCTTTATTTCCTTCTCCTGGCTGTACTATTTCTCCTACTGTCGCTTTATTATCATCTCCTGTTGGTGGAGTTGTTCCTGTTCCTTCTGTTATATTTCCATTTCCATCTATTATATATTCTCTTCCACTTTCTCTAAAAGTTACTTTTATATTTTCTCCATCTTCTGTTGCATCTGCTCCATCTTTTTCTAATTCTTTATCTAATTTATCATCTGTAACTGCTCCGCCTTTTTCTTCTGCTTTTACTGCATTATATGCTAAGGCAATTTGTTCTTTTTCCTCTGCTATACTTGTTTCCTTTTTAGCATTTTGTGCTTGAGTAAGGATTCCATTTTCTCCTGTTAGCATAGCAATTGAAACAGCAGCTAAAATTAGTAAAACTATGATTGTAATTACTAGTGCAATTAAAGTAATACCTTTGTTCTTATTAATTTTTGTATTTAACATATTTTAATCTCCCTTCTTTAGTTCACTACTAACTTTTCTTCTTTTTGTTCTTTTAATATTTTTTGTTTTTATTTTTCTCATTTTTTGTTTTACTTTTTTGTTTATTTCTTCTTGAACTAAAATATCTATTATAAATAGTATTTCCCTTTTTTAGAATTTTAAACAAAGATATATTGCAATATAGCTTTAAATATTTAATTTTCAAGGTACTCTACTATTTTTTTAGTATTTTAGCTCTTTTTTGTGCTATAAGCATGTATTTTTTGTATGCTTTTAGCATACATTTATTTTATACAAAGTTAGGGTATTTGTAAATACTTTATGAGAAAAAAATAAAATTTTTTATCATGAAATTTTGTTTCGCTTTTATAATATATTTATAATTTTATGTAAATTCTTGCTTTTTTTACTATTTTACTGTATAATAAACATGTTAGCATTATTATACCTTTGATTTTTTATTTTGTTAAAATTTCAGAGGTATAATCCTCTGAAATAAGTATTAAGGAGGAAAAATGTTTGAAACAGTAGGAATTCCAATTTTCGTTGCCATTGCATTTATACTCTTAGGCAATGAAAACCGCAAGCAAGGTTCATATACCTTCATTGTTTGCTATATCATTACACTACTTTGCACCGTCTTTGCACTGTCAAGGATTGCACTGTTTCTGTAAGGTATAACTACTGTACCCTAAGTTAGGCAAGTAATTTGTTTTACTTGCCTACTTAGTTTATAAATTATTCATTTCTTCTAAAATATTTTTATACTTAATTAAAAAAATATTTTCATCTTGGACATTAACAGCATTTTGAAGCTCATTTAGCATAATATATATTTTATTTATTATATATTGTTTATTTTCATCAGTATTTGTATTAATTAAATTATTAGAATATACATTAATAGTATTTGTTACATCTTTAGAAATCTCATCCCAATTTTTACTATCTAATTTAGAATATGCTTTAAATAATTCATTTTTTGTACTAATAACAGCCTTATATGTTATATTATTAGTTGTTTTCTCAACAAATCTTGGAATATATTCATAAATTTTAGAAAGATTTAAAAGAGTATTTTCTTTATTTTCTTCTTCAATACTAATTGTTAAATTATCAAGTTCTTGGTTAAATCCCAAAACATCTTCTTTTGGTATATTTATATTATACAAATCTAAAGTAATAGTAGGTATTTGTGAATATAAATTCTCAATTTCAGTCTTTAGATGTTCCCAATTTATATCCTCAGTATTAGTTAAAACACCTTCTTCTTTTAAAGTATATTCCTCATTTTTTTCTTCTTCCTTATTTGTACTTTCTTCACTTTGCCCGCTACTTCCATTATCTTTTTCTCCTTCACTTCCTGCAGTGCTTTCTTTACTTTGCTCCTCACTTTCTTTATCATTATTAGAACTTTTCTCTTCTACAATATCACTAACAGACAAATTATAATTTCTACTTTCAATATTATTTAATTCATTTAATAAAGTAACAATCTTCTTTTCCACATATTCTATTTCAGATAAAGCCTTTTCTTCCTTACTTACATAATTATCTTTGCTAATAGTAACATATAAAAAGAAACCTAAAACAATAATTATCACAATTGTAAAAATCACTAAAAAATTTTTGTATTTTTTCAAAATAAATTCCTCCAATTAATAAATTATCTATTTTTTCTATTATTTACATTTTTAAATTGCTTTATACTTAGTATAAAATTTTTTATCTTAATTAATACTAATATTAATAATATAAAATTATATAAAAAATATAAGAAAATAATATAAAAATTTTTAAAATAGGAGTAATTTAATGCAAGCTGTTGTAAATTTATATAGCAATAAAAAAGGCGAATTAAACAAATTTTTAAGTAGTTTTTATAACACTAATTTAGAAATATATAATAATTTAAAATGGGAAAAAAAATATGCTAACCCATTAGAGTTAGCAGAAATAATTGGTACTTTTATAGACAACATTGAAGATTATAATATATCTATGTGGATTTCATTAGATAAAGATGTTTTTATATCTATATCTAAAGACAATGCAGATGATATAATTAGATATTTATATGAAAGGTATCCTTACTGACTATTTCTCAATTATAATAGTAACAGGACCATCATTTAATAAACTTACTTTCATATCAGCACCAAAAATACCTTTTTCTACATCTATACCATATTCTTCTTTACATTTATTACAAAAATATTCATACAATTCTTCTGCCTGATTAGGTTTTGCTGCCTCTATAAAAGAAGGTCTATTTCCATCACTACAATTAGCATAAAGTGTAAATTGTGATACAATAAGTAACTTACCATTTACCTTTTTAATATCTAAATTCATTTTACCATCTTCATCAGTAAAAACACGTAATTTACACAATTTTTTAACTAAATAATCTGCATTTTCTTTAGTGTCTGTATGTGTTACTCCAAGTAGAACTAAAAAACCATTATCAATTTTTCCAACCACATTTCCATCAACTTCTACTTTTGCATTTTTTACTCTTTGAACTACAATTTTCATTTTACATTTTCCTTTATTAATTAATATGTTTGTATATCATCATCTTCATTATTTTCTTCTTCGTTTATTTCTTTATTATCTACATTAGATTCAACAGTTACTGTTTTTTCTAAATTATCTTTATTGTCATCATCTTTACTTTGTTCTTCATTTTGTTGTTTTTCTTCTTTTTCATCTTTTTCTTGGTCTTTATTACCTTCTTTTACTGTTATATTATCATTTTCTTGTAATTCTCCACAATTGGGGCAATACTTATATTCTTTATCCATTTCAACAAAGCAATTCTTACATTGTTTTTTATCTCTTAATTCTAAACACTGTTCTAATAAATCCTCTATTTCATCACTTAAAACATCTATTTTTACACATAAGCCTTCTATTTCTTGTTTAATTTCTTCTTTTGCAAAATCTTCTTCTCTTATATGTGATTCGTAAACTTTTTTACCAATTTCCTCATACACATCTTCTACATTTCTTCTAAGCTCACTAATTTTCAACTTTAACTTAGTTTCTTTAGCAATTTTACCAGTTTTATCTGCTGTAATTTTGTATGCTTCTGTAGCTTTTTTACCTAGCTTATCAAAAAACTCCATAATTTTTTCTTCCTTTCCTATATTTTATTATATAGTATATCCAAAAAAATGTTATTTACTCCCATTCACACTTTTTTTGTTTAGTCATTAATCTATTTACAGCATCTTCTGGTTTTAGCCCATTATATATAACATCATAAACAGTATCAGTAATAGGCATATAAATATTATTAATTTTTCCAAGTTCATATGCTACATCTATATTATCAATGCTTTCTATTACCATTCCAACTTCTTTTCTAGCTTCTTCTAAAGTCTTTCCTTGGCCAATTAACTTTCCAGCTCTTCTATTTCTACTATGTTCACTAAGACATGTTACAATTAAATCTCCAAGACCACTTAATCCATAAAAAGTCTCTTTCTTGCCACCGTAATTTCATACCCAATCTTGAAATTTCTCCAAGTCCTCTTGTTACTAATGCTGCAAAACTATTATCACCAAGTCCAATACCTGCTGCTACACCTGCACAAAATGCAATTATATTTTTTAAAGCTCCACCTAGTTCTACACCCTTTATATCACTTGATGTATATACTCTCATTTTCTCAGACATAAAAGTGTCTTGTACTAAATTTAAAATTTCTTCATCATGAGATGCTATAACTAATACTGTAGGTATTGCTATTGCAACTTCTTCTGCATGACTTGGACCTGTTAAAACCCCTATTCTTGCTTCTGGTAATTCATCTAAAATTACTTCATCTAAAGTTTTTAAACTTTCCTTTTCAAAACCTTTTGAACATATTATAATTGGAGTATTTCCAACATATTCTTTATATTTTACAAAAGTTTCTCTTGTGAATTTTGATGGTGTTACATGTAATATAAAATCAACATCATCTACCACTTCTTTAATATCTGTGTAACATTTTATATTATCATGGATAACCAAACCTGGTAAAAACTTACATTTTCTTTCATTATTTATTAAATCTTTTTCTTGCTCATTAAAAGACCATATTTTTACATTGTTTCCATTACTTGCTAAATGTGTGGCAAGAGCTGTTCCCCAGCTTCCACTTCCTATTATCGCTACGTTTCTCATTTTAATTATCTCCTTTGTTTAATATATGCAACTGCTCCTATTACTATTATTATTGCTAATAATATTATTAATAATTTTGTTAAAAACGGTACAAATGTTGTATCTGGTTGCTTAACTGTATTTTCATCATAATTATATTCTATTTTACATACATTATCACTAATCTTAAAATTATCAATATGAACTATATAATCTTTATCAACATTTTTTATTCTAAATTTCATATCCATATCAGCATAATCTTCTAAAATATCAAATACATATTTTCCATCTTCATTTTGCTTTAATAATATTTGTATATATTCTATACCATTTTCCTCATATAATTCATCACTTATATCATTTTTATTCTCTACTTTTATACTTGGTATATCATTATCTTTTAAAGTTTCTACTCCTTTATATTTTATATCTAAACCATCTTTTCTTATTGCATATTCAATATATTCTTTTGGTAATAATAAATATAAATCAAAACTTTTACTTACATCAGATGCTTCAAATTCTAATGTATACATTTTCTCATATGCATAACTAAAATTCATTATGCTTCCTAAAATTATTATTAGTAATATACTAAATACAAAAACTAATCTTTTCATTTGTTTACCTCTTTTCTATTTTTTATTTATTAAAACTTATTTTATTTTCTGTTCCATTTAGTAATCTTTTTATATTTTCTCTATGATTAAACAAAACTATAATTGCTAATATTACACTATATATAAAATACACTGTACCTGACTTTTCTTCTGATAATATTGTATAACATTTATTATCTGCCATAATTAATGTAAGTACTGGAAATAAAACTGCTGCACCACAAGAACCTACTGATACCATTCTTGTTAGAACCATTAATACTAAAGCAAATACTAAGCAAATAAGTCCAATTTGCCAATTGCTTAAAAGTAAAACTCCAAGTGATGTTGCAACACCTTTCCCACCTTTAAATCCAAAGAACACTGGAAAAGTATGTCCAAGTATTACAGCTACTCCTGCTATTTGTACTAGTAATTCTTTATTCATATCTGGTATATTTCCAAGTAAGATTGCAATTCCAATTGCAACTACTCCTTTTAATATATCACAAATAAGTGTAATTGCAGCTGCTTTCTTTCCTACAGAACGAAGCATATTTGTTGTACCTGCATTTCCACTTCCTTTTTCTCTTACATCAAACCCTGCAAATTTTTTACTAAATATTACTGAAAAATTTACACTTCCTATGCAATATGCAATTATTGCCATAATTATATATATTATCATATTAATACCCTTCTTTCTTTGCTTCTTTTTCGTTCTTTTCTCTTGCGATTATTTTTATTGGTGTACCTACTAAATTAAATTCCTTCCTTATCTGGTTTACTAAATATCTTTCATAAGAAAAATGGAATAATTTTTTATCATTTACAAATATAATAAATGTTGGTGGTTTTGTACTTACCTGTGTTCCATAGTAGATCTTAAGTCTTCTACCTTTATCAGATGGTGGTTGTACTATTGATATTGCTTCATTTATTACTTGGTTTAATACAGATGTAGATATTCTAAATGCATTTTTTTCTGCTACTTCATTTATCATATCAAATAATTTATTTACTCTTTGTCCGAGTTTTTGCTGATATAAATATTATTGGCGCATATGATAAATATTTTAGTTTTTGATATACTTCTTTTTTATATTTTTCAAGTGTTCCTGTTTCTTTTTCTATAGCATCCCATTTATTTACAACTATTATAACGCCTTTTCCTGCCTCATGTGCCTCACCTGCAATCTTTGCATCTTGGTCTGTAACTCCGGTCATTTGCATCTATCATCATTAAACACACATCTGCTCTTTCTATTGCTAACAATGTTCTCATAATACTATATTTTTCTATATTTTCTTTAATTTTACTCTTTTTTCTTACACCTGCTGTATCAATAAATACATATCTGCCATTTTCATTTTCAAACTCAGAGTCTATCGCATCTCTTGTAGTTCCTGCAATATCACTTACAATGCTTCTATTTTCTCCAAGTATTTTATTTAGTAGTGAAGATTTTCCAACATTAGGTTTTCCAATTATTGCAACTTTTATTTTGTCGTCGTCATTTTCTTCATTATCATTTTTAGGAAATTTTTCATAGATTGCATCTAAAATATCTCCTACTCCTATTCCATTTGCTGCAGATAATGGATAAGGCTCTCCTATTCCTAAATTATAAAATTCATATATTTCGTTTTTATCTTTTTCTAAATTATCTGCTTTATTACATACAAGTACAATAGGTTTTTTAGATTTTTTAAGCATAATAGCAATTTCCCTATCTGCTGCTGTAACTCCTTGTTTTAAATCTGTTAAAAATATTATTACATCTGCCATGTTAATTGCTAAATTTGCTTGTTCTCTCATCTGTGATAATATTATATCATCTTTATTAGGTTCTATTCCCCCTGTGTCTATTAGAGTAAAATCCCTTCCTCTCCAATTAGTCTCTGCATATATTCTATCTCTTGTAACTCCTGGAGTATCTTCTACTATTGATATTTTAGACCCTGCTAAATAATTAAAAAATGTTGATTTTCCTACATTCGGTTTTCCAATTATAGCTACTATTGGTTTTGACATTTTCTTTTCCTTTCTATTTATTTCTCATCTATTTATTATTACTTAGTCATTTTTTGAACGTGATAAAAAAACGACTTAATTTTTATATGCATATAGTATATCAAATTTTATTTTAAATAACAAGAAAAAAGTAAAATTTTGAAATACAAAACCTTACTTTTCTAAAAATGTTATTATTAAAATTTTTTATATTTTTATGCAACCACCGATTGATTTTCCTTTATTTTCTTTTGGTAATGCTGATGCTCCTCCTGCTAATACGATCATATCTCCTGTTTCTATTAATTCTCTTTCTTTTAAGTTTTCTATTCCTGCTTTTACTGTTTCGTCTATTGATTTTTCTCCTTCTATTAATACTGGTAATGTTCCGAATACTAATGATAATTGGTTATATGTTTTTCTGTCATCTGTTATTGCAAATATTGGACATGCTGGTGCTAATGCTGCAAGTTTCATTATTGAATCTCCTGTATGAGTATATGCAACTATTCCATCTGCTTGTATTTGTTCTGCTGTTACACATGTTGTATATGCTAGGGCATGTTCTACACTTTTTTTAGTATGGTCAAAACTTCTTTTATAAAATCTCTTCCAATATTTTATTGAAGCTTCTACTGATTTTGATATTTTTGACATTGTTTTTATACATTCTATTGGGTATTTACCCATTGCACATTCTCCTGATAACATTATATCACTTGTTACATCATATACTGCATTTGCAACGTCACTTACTTCTGCTCTTGTTGGTCTTGGATTATTTGTCATTGACTCTAACATTTGTGTTGCTGTTACTACTGGCTTACCAACTTTATTACATTTTTTTATCATCCTTTTTTGATATACTGGTACCATTTCCATAGGAACTTCTACTCCTAAGTCTCCACGTGCTACCATTATTCCATCTGATACTTCTAATATTTCATCAAAGTTTTCTATTCCTTCTTGACTTTCTATTTTTGAAATTATCTTAATTCTTTCTCCACCATTATCATCTAATAATTTTCTCATTTGTAAAACGTCATCTGCTCTTCTTACAAATGATGCTGCTATATAATCAAAATCTGCTTTTACACCATTTATTAAATCATTTCTATCTTTTTCTGATATAAATGGTAATTCAAGTTTTACTCCTGGTATATTTACTGTTTTTCTACTTCCTAATCTTCCTGTATTTAAAGCTTCACAGATTATGTCTTTGTCTTTTATTTCTTTTACTTCGAATTCTATTGCTCCATCATCTACTAATATTCTTGATCCTACTTTTACATCTTTATATATATCTTTATATGTTAATGTTGTTTTTTCATTATTTCCTATTATATCATCATGTACAAATGTGAATTTTTGTCCTTCATATACTGTTACTTTTTCATCTCCTGATTCTAATACTCCTGTTCTTATTTCAGGTCCTTTTGTATCAAGCATTAATGCTACTGGTCTATTGAATTTTTCTCTTACTTTTTTAATTGTTTCTATTTTTTCTTTATTTTCTTCATATCCTCCATGAGAAAAATTAATTCTTGTTACATTTAATCCAGTATTCATTAAATTTTCTAATGTTACTCCATTTTCACTTGCTGGCCCTATTGTTCCAATTATTTTTGTTTTTCTAAAAACTACTTTCATTTTTTACTTCCTCCCTATACTTTTTTACACCAACAACTATTATATCACACTTTCGACATTTTTCAAGATTTTTTTCACACTTTTTACCTTTTTTCTAACTTTTTAATTGTTTTACATTTTTTATTAGTTTTTCCAGTTTTTAATATCTTATTCAAAAAACTATGCTAAAATAGCATAGTTACAAATTTTAATATAATTCAATTATTGAATGTAAGAACTTTTCATCTTGGCTTTTAATTACAACAATATGTTTATTGTCTTTTTTAGTATATTTACAAATAACAGTATCACCGAAGTTTTATTTCTTTTTTATACATAATTCTAACATTATCAAAAATATTTGTATTGTAAACATCTTCTGGCAAAGCTTCATAGGCTAAATCTAAATAGTATAAATTATGCATATGTTTATTAATATCAATATCTTTTCTTTTAACAGTATATGTTATATTACTTATAAATTCTTTAGGTTCTTGTAATTTTTCTAATTTTTCTTCCTCAAAAACTTCTTTTTCTTCAGGTTTATAACTATTAATAACATCTTCTGTTATTTTACTCATTTTGCCTTCTTCTATATTTACTAATGTCCACTTAGAAGTTGCTATTGCACAAAGATTTTTATTTCCATCATAAATTTCAAAATCTCTGTATGTGAAAAATTTATTAGCAACTCTTGCCCAAGTATGTATTTCTAAATTTTCTCCATAAGTTGGTCTTTTTATTACTTTAAGTTTCCAATCTAACAAAATCCAACTCAATTTTTTAATGGGTATATCATTAGTTCCATAACCTGCAATATCTGAGTGATATGAGCCTATATTTTCTAACATTTTTAAAATTGCTATATTTTTTATTTTATTATCTTTTTCTATATCTGTTAATCCCATCTTAAAGTTTTCTATAAAAGTCATTTTTTGTTACCTCTTTTCTTATAGGGTCTGTCCCAAATGCGACATTTATGTCGGCAAAGGAAACGTCCCTAATAGCCTGGTTTTTTTAATAATTTAAACATATTTTTTTTATATTCTTCTACTCCTGGTTGGTCAAATGCATTTATTCCTAATATGCTACCTGACATAGCGCATGCTTTTTCAAAAAAGTATATTATTTCTCCTAAATTTTCTTCATCTAATTTTTCCATTTCAATTTCAATATTAGGCACTTTTCCTGTTACATGTGCTTGTACCGTTGCTTCCATTGCTTTTTTGTTTACAAAGTCTAATGTTTTTCCTGATAAATAGTTTAATCCATCTAAATTATCATCATCAGGATTTATTGTAATATCTGATTTTGGTTCTTTAACAGATAATACTGTTTCAAACATTAATCTTTCTCCTTGTTGTATATATTGCCCCATTGAGTGTAAGTCTGTTGTATTATCTACTCCTGTTGGGAATAAACCTTTTCCATCTTTTCCTTCACTTTCACCGAATAATTGCTTCCACCATTCTGTGAAATAATGCATCTTTGGTTCATAATTTACTAATATTTCTAATGATTTTCCTTGTTTATATAATATATTTCTTGCTACTGCATATTTGTAACATTCATTATATTTTAAATTAGGGTCATTAAATCTTTCTTGTGCTATTCTTGCTCCTTCCATTAATTTGTCTATATCTATTCCTGCTACTGCTATTGGAAGTAGCCCTACTGCTGTTAATACTGAATATCTTCCTCCTACATTATCTGGTACTACAAATTCTTCATAACCTTCTTTGTCTGCTAATGTTTTTAATGCTCCTTTTTTCTTATCTGTTGTTGCATATATTCTACTTCTTGCTTCATCTATTCCATATTTATTTTCTAATATCTCTCTAAATATTCTAAATGCTATTGCTGGTTCTGTTGTTGTTCCTGATTTTGATATTACATTTATTGAGAAATCTTTATTTGCTACATATTCTATTAGTTCATTCATATAATTTGAACTTAAATTATTTCCTACATATAATACTTGTGGATATTTTCTTTGTCTTGCTGAAAGTAGATTGTTAAATGAACTTGTTAATGTTTCTATTACTGCTCTTGCTCCTAAATAAGACCCTCCTATTCCTATTACTAATAATACATCTGATTCTTTTTTTATTTTTTTTGCTGCTTTTTTTATTCTTTTGAATTCTTCTTTATCATAATTTGTTGGAAGTTCAAGCCATCCTACAAAGTCATTTTCATTATTTGCTCTTCTATGTAAGTCTTTATGGATATTTTCTACCTGTTCTTTATACTCCATTATACTTTTCATTGTTATTCCACTATTTTTTAAATTTAAATTTACTTTTGCCATATTAACACCTCTTCTTTCTTTTACTTTTTATTTTCTCAATAACATATTGCTATTTATTTTTTCTTCTTCTTAACTTACATTAATATTCTACTATATAGAATATTAAAAAGCAAGTAACAAATTTTAAAAACATTTTACTTTATTACCTCATGCATTACCTCCGCTAAATATTTCATACTTACTAAACACTGGTCTAATGTATTTCCAGTTGCTCCTACTTCTATTATGCTTGCATATTTTCCTGTATGTTGATTATACCTTGATGTAGTTACCATCATTGTTTTAAATAAACCTGGATACATTTCTTCTGCTTTTTGTTGTACTTTTATTGCAAATTTTAGGTTTTCTTTCCAATTAGGATGCCATAGACCTCCTGCATCTGTTCCTATTACAAACATTAACTGTGCTGCTTCTTCATTTCCTATTTTTACTGTTGGTGCATAATCACTTTTAGATCCTATCGCATCTCTATGTACATCTATTATTATATCACTTGGTGTTGTTTTTAATATATTTTCTACTGTTTTTAGTGAACGTGTATATGAACCATTATATGCTGGATAATCATGATAATCCATATTATGTATTACATTATAATTATATCTTTTTAGATATGTTTCTAGTTCTGTTCCTACTCTTGTTACTGTGTAATTTAGATCTGTTGTTCTATAATTTCCAGTTGGAGTATATGGATATTTTTCACTTGATGTATAGCTTTCACAACTATGTGTATGGAATAATACTATATTTTTGTTTTCTATTACTAAATCATTTGCATTAACTAAATCTTCTGTAAGCTGATAATTAGTTTCATTTTTTATTTTTACATTTCCAAGATTTGTATTGCTCCCATCTTTTATTGGTTCTTTTGTTATTACTTCTGTTTCTACTCCAGCTTTAGCTATTTCCGCATCTTGATTATTATTGTTTTCATTATTATCTTCTTGTAATTTTTCTTTTTCTTCTGTTTTATTTTCGTTTTCTATTGCTTTTATAGAGCTTATTTGTATACCAAGCATTCCTTTTAATATATTTTCTTTATTATTATTTTCTTCTTCTTTTTCTTTGTCTTCTTTTGAAATATCTCTATATTCTTTATTAATATTTGAAATCACTGGTATTGTTATATCTAAAGCTTGTAATTGGCTATTTTTAAATAGAAATCCTATTTTATTTTCTACTTTTTGTATTTTATCTTCTTCATCTTTAGCTTTATCATTTTCTGATTTTTCTTTTAAAATTCCTAATTGTTTTCCCATAAATATTATAATTGTTACTATTAACAAAATAGATAAAAAATATCTTAATATATCCTTCATTTTTAATACTGTAACATTAAACATAGTCCTCTCCTTATCTTAGGTTATTATATTTAATATATTCAAAGATATTTTTTTATATGCATAAAGCAGAATTTTTAAAGACAAAATAAAAGAAGCTGTTTTTTGACCCCGTCCCAAAAAACAGTTTCTTTTTATTAATTAGACTTTTCTCCAAAACCAATCTAAACTATTGTCAATACTTTTCTTTCCTGTTGCTTTTGTTTCTATATCATCTATCCATAGATATGCAAAGAATGATATAAATACAAATACAAAGTCAATTACTACGCATCTTGTTAATGTTGATAATAAATATCTATATTCTTCTGGTAATGTTGCAAGTTGTGCAACATGTACAATTAATAATATAAGATAAACAAATAATACTACTGCTCCTATCATGCTTTTCTTAATTTCTTGTGCTAAAAATATTAACAATACTGTTGCAAGAAGCATCAATAATAATGTTAATGGGTTTGAAATATCAAAATAAAACATCTTCTCTCTCCTCCATTTTCTTTTGTTATTTTCTATATGATAACATTAATTGTTTTTTTTATCAATATGTTTTTATTACTTTTATATTACAGTTTAATTACATTTTTGTATTATTTTCCTAATTTTTCTTCTATTAAATCTGCTATTTCTCTAGCTTTTTTAGTTATATATTCTTGATCTTCTCCTTCTATCATTACTCTAACTAGTGGTTCTGTTCCTGAAGGTCTGATTAATACTCTTCCATTTCCTGCAAATTCTTTTTCTAATTTTTCTATTGCTTGTTTTATTTCTTCATTTTTATCATAATCGTATTTTTTGTCCCCATTTACTTTTGCATTTATTAATATTTGTGGATATAGTTTTACAATGCTTGCTAGCTCTGATGCTTTTTTTCCTTCTTCTAATATTGATTTTATAAGCATTAATGATGTTAATATTCCATCTCCTGTTGGATTATAGTCAAGTAAGATTATATGTCCTGATTGTTCTCCTCCTAAGTTAAATCCATCTTTTAACATTTCTTCTAATACATATCTGTCTCCTACTTTTGTTTGTAATAATTCTAATCCATTGTCTCTTGCATATTTATTTAATCCTAAATTACTCATTACTGTTGCAACTATTGTATCTTTGTTTAATTTTCCTTTTTTTCTTAAGTTTTGTGATATTATTGCTAATAACTTATCTCCATCTATTTCGTTTCCTTTTTCGTCTACTGCTAAACATCTATCTCCATCACCATCATATGCTACTCCTAATGATAATTTGTTTTCTACTACGTATTTTTTTAGGGCTTCTAAATGTGTTGATCCACAGTTTTCATTGATGTTTATTCCATCTGGTTTATTGTTTATTATTTTATATTTTATTCCTAATGCTTTAAATACTTTTTCTGCAACTTTGTATGTTGCTCCATTTGCTGTGTCTAATGCTACTACAAAATCATCTCTGTTGTATTTTTCTATTTCATCATCAAAATGTTTTCTAAAGAAATATACATATTCATCTATTAAATCTAAGCTATATTCTGATACTCCTATTTTGTCTCCTACTGCTTTTAATTCATCTATTTTACCAGATTCCATTACTTCTTCTATTTCTTCTTCTAAGCTGTCTGGTATTTTCATTCCTTTATTACTAAAATATTTTATTCCATTAAATTCATATGTATTATGTGATGCTGATATTACTACACTTGCATCTGCATTTAATTTTCTTGTTAAATATGCTACTGCTGGTGTTGGTATTACTCCTAATAATTTAACATTTGCACCATAGCTTAAAAATCCTGCTACCATTGCACTTTCTATTAATGTTCCTGATATACGTGTGTCTCTTCCTATTAATATTGTTGGTGTGTGACTTGAGTGTTTAGATAATACATATGCTCCTGCTTTTGCTACTCTATATACCAATTCTGGTGTTAATTCAGTATTAGCTATCCTTCTAATACCATCTGTTCCAAAATATTTTCTCATAAGACTACTTCCTTTCTCTTTTTATCTATATTAGATTATATTACTTTTTCTTATTTTTTGTCATCTTTTTTACTTTTCCTAAAACTTCGTCTTTGGCCATAATGATTTTTTCTTTTACACTTAATGTAACCATTCTAGGAGGTTCTATATCTATTTTCTTATTTTGTAGTACCAACCCAGGATTTATTGTTGTTAGTTCTTCTAGTTTTTCTTCTCCTACTAATGCATTTATTTCTGATAATGCTTGCGGAATTTTAGGATATATTGTATTTTGCCTATGCACATCTGAGCCAAGTAAATGTATTAAGTTTCCTTCGAAAAATTTTTTTACTATCATTTGTGCTTTTTTCCCATATTGGCCTATTATGCTTCCATAGTTTGCTTGCATTAATAGACCTTTTTCTACTAAATCATATACAAGTTCTGGCTCTTTTTGTACAAATGTGTATCTTTCTGGATGTGCTAATATTGGTACTAATTTATATTGTTGCATTTCATATATTACATCATATAAGTTCATTGGTTCTATGTTTAATGGTAATTCAAATAAAACATAGCTTGTATCATTTATTGTTGATGCTTTTCTTTCTTCTAACAGTTTTATTATGTTTTCTGACATATATATTTCATTTCCAAGATATAAATTTACATCTATATTTTTTGCTTGTAAATTTTCATATATTGCATTTACCCATACTTCTCTTTCTGGCACATTTGTTTCATAATATCCTTCCATATAATGTGATGTTGAAACTATTGCATCAAATCCTACGTTTTTTGCTTCTTTTATTAGATTAAATGTTTCTTCTATACTTCTTGAGCCATCATCAATATTAGGTAATATATGTGAATGTATGTCTATCATTGTTTTCTCCTTTTGTTTACTTTAATTTCTTTTTTTCTTCGTCTAAATATTGATTTATTTGATTTAATATTTCTGCTGTTTTATCTAATGATACTTCTTCTGCATTTTCTATTTTTATATCTTTTTTTAGTGCTTTTGGTACTTCGTCATTTATATTATTTTTGTTTTGATTTTGTGTGTTTGTTTTTGGATTATTTACTTTTACTGTTTTATTTTGTCCTTTGCTACTATGTATATTATTTATTTCTTTTTTTGCCTGATAATCTCTTTTTTCCATCATATTTGCTGCTCTATTATACATTTCTTGTCCTGATTTTCTAGGTGCTTTAGATGTATGCATTTTGTTTTCTGAAAATGATGTTGAACCATAGTAATATGATTGTTCATATTTTTTTGCATCTATTGTTACTTTATTTACAATAACACCTGCTATTCTTCCACCTACATTTTTTATATTTTTTATTACTCTTCTTAAGTCTTCTTTTTTTGTTGCTTTACTTGCTGTTACTATTACAGTAGAATCTACTATTCTTGCTAAAATTAATGAGTCTGTTACTAACTGACTAGGTGTTCCGTCAAATATTATTATGTCACATAAGTTTTTTAGTCTTTCCATTAAATTAATCATTTGTTCTGATACTAGTAATTCTGATGGATTAGGTGGCACATTTCCTGCTGCTATTACATATAAATTTTCTATTTCTGTTTCTTGTATATAGTCTGCTAAATCATTTGATGCTTCTTCTGTATTACTAGCAACTCCTGATAAGTAATTTGAAAGTCCTGGTTTTGGTGATACTCCAAAAATTGAGTATACTCTTCCCTTTCTCATATCTGCATCTATTAATACAACTTTTTTTCCTGCTTGTGCAAATGTTACTGCTAAATTTGATGATACCCATGACTTTCCTTCTCCAGGTAATGTTGATGTTATTAATATACTTTTTAATCTTCCTTTTGTATTCATGAATTGTATATTTGTTCTTAATGTTCTAAATATTTCAGAGATAGGAGATTTTGGTTCTTGATGTGCTACTAATTCTTTTCTCATTATTTTCTACCTCCTTTTTTCTTTTGAACTGCATTTCCATATATCGGTATTGATGCTAATACCGGTAATTTAAATTCTTTTTCTATGTCTTCTGCTGTTTTTATTGTTGTATCTAGCATATTTGCAATTAGTACATATACTATTGCTACTACTAAACCTATAAATGCAAATATTATTATGTCTCTTTCATGATTTATATTAGATGGTGAATTTTCTACTTCTGCTTCATCTACTACATGTACATTGTATATATTGTATATTTCTGCTACTTTTTCAGTAAAAACTTTTGCTATTTCATTTGCAATGTTTGCTGAATATTCTGCATTTACTGTTTCAACTGATATTTCTATTACATCTGCATCATCTACTAGGCTTACTGATACATTGTTTTTTAAACTTTCCCATGACATATCTATTCCAAGGTTTGTTACTACTTGATTTAATACGTCTTTACTTTTTACTAATACACTATATGTTGAAACTAATTTTGAGTTTAATGTTACATCTGTTGTTGTTATTGAATTTGTTGTTTCTCCTGGTGCACTTTCAGCTCCTGCAAGTACTAATGTTGTTGATGAGCTATACATTGGTGTTGTAAATCCCACTGTATAAATTACCCCTATTGCTATAAATATTAATACAATTAATACTATATAGACTTTTTTGCTCCAAAAAATACTAAATAGCTCTTTTAAATCTAATTCTTCCATATTTCCTCCTTCTATTTTACCATCTTTTGTATTCATACCTATATAGTATACATTCAAATTCATTTTTTTGCAATATATTTAGCAAAAAAAACCAAGATATTGCAATACACCAATTATTACAATATCTTAGCTCTTTTATTTTTAAATTGTTATTTCTTTTTGGTCTGATTCTACGTCTCCATTTACTATTTTTATATAATATTTTCCACTATTGTTTACTGTAAATGTTAAATCTTCACTTGTCATCCAATAATCTTGTCCTTCTTTTTTATATCTTACTTCCCATTTTTCTATATAGCCACTATATTCTATATTTGATACTGTTATTTTATATTTTCCATTGTCAGCTGTTCCTTTTACATCAAATGTAGGTTTTCCTGTGTTTCTATCTTCATAAGTAACATTATATAGTCCTTGTGGTAATTGTTCTAATGTATAATATGTTATTCCTTCATATTCTACTCCATTATAACTTACTACACTTCTTGTTTTTACATTTACAAAAAATTCACTATCTATTCCTTCTAATTTTAAATCATTTATTGTTGTTTTATCATAATATCTATAATCTGATTTGTCTGTTACTCCTGATATTGAGCTTGTTAAAACTTTATCTGCTTGTCCTCCAGAAAGGCTTAAATCTTTTCCATAATCAAGCACATCATTATTTCCACTACTATATTCATCATATAGTTCATTTACTTTTGCTTGCATTACTTCTAATTCTGTTGTAAAACTATTCAATTTTGCTTGTTTTATTACATCTATTCCAGCTGATGTTCCTATTGATGCAAGTATTAATAAAATAACTATTGTAATTACTAAGCTTACTAATGTTATTCCTTTTCTTTCGTTTAACATATTCATCCAACTTACCTCTTTCCAAGTTTTTTATTTACAGCTTTATTTTATATGTTTTTTATTCTTTTGTAAATAGTTTTACAAAAAATTCATTTTATAAAATTTCGGGCAAATAGTATACAAAAAAGATGAGCTTATCCTCATCTTTCATTTAGAATTTATTAGTTTTATTTGTAAACTATTTTATTAAAAATGCAGCATATAATGGTACTGATTTTATATTATTTTCATACCCAAAATTCTTACTTGAAATTCTTATAGCATATTTAGGCTTATATTTTTGCATATAAATATTTAAACTCTTTGATTTTGTATTATCACTTGATTTAACCTCTATTGGAATTAGTCCATCATCATTATATATAATAAAGTCAATTTCCGCATCACTTTTTGACTTCCAATAATATAGGCTAATATCATTAAATACAAATTCATCTGCTACATAGTTTTCTGTTAAAACACCTTTATACAAAAAATTATCATTAAGAATTATTTGATTATAACTAATTTCCAGTAAAGATGTTAAAATTCCTATATCACTTACAAACAATTTAAATACATCATTATCTATATATGCCTTTGGAGGAATATTAATTGATTTCAATGCTATACATTTATGTATTAAATTACTTGAATATAACCAATTTAAAGCAGATTCATAATCTTTACTTCTTGCTCCTTTTTTTATTTTTGAATATTGGAATTTTTTACTTGTGTTTTCTAATTGAGCTGGTATTGTTTTGTAAATTTCCTCAATTCTGGTTGCTTCAAAGGAATTTAGAACATATTTATTCATATCATTTAAATATGCATTTATAATATCTTGTATAATTTTCTTATCATATTTCAAAATGTCTTTATTGCAATTTAAATAATTATTTACACAAGCTGGCATTCCTCCAATACACATATATCTTTTATATAAATCCATTAATTTTTGGTGTAAAACATCAGTCATTTTTTCATTTTTATCATAACAATTTTTGATTTCATTTATCAGAGTTTCTCCCATCTCAGGCATATTAGCTAAAATAAACTCTTCGAAATTCATAGGATACATATTTATCATTCTAACTTTTCCTACGGGGAAAGAACTGTGAAATCTATTTATTTTCACACCTAATAAGCTACCTGCACAAATAATTTTAAATGGTCTTTTATCTTCACAAAAATATTTTAAACTGCTTATTAGCTCTTCACTTTCCTGTATTTCATCAAAAAATATAATAGTATTTTCTACGTCTATAGACATATTTAAAATAATTTCAAGTCTTGTAAACTTTTCCTCTGTTGAAATTTTTTGTGCAAATAATTCAACTATTTCATTATGTTCAAAAAGATTAATATATATATTTTTTTGAAACTCTTTCTCACAAAATTCCCTTATAATATATGTCTTTCCTACTTGACGTGCTCCAATTACCATTAATGGAGTATCAATATTTTCTTTTTTCCATTTTAATAATTCTTCATATATCTTTCTTTTCAAATTAAAACACCTCGATATTTTTAATTATTATATCATATAAAAAGTATTTATTCAACACTTTTTTGGAGGAATGTTTTGTATTATTTTGCACTTTTTTGGAGGAATAATTAGTTGTATCCTACACTTTTTGGGAGGAACATTTTAAAAAGTTTCACATTTTTAAAAGATAACAGAAAAAATAATGTATTTTTTTACTCAAATATTTGCATATTTTCTATTTTATTTCCTCTTAAGAAATCAGAAATGGGCATTTTTTTAGCATTTTCTCCTTGTATTTCTAAAACTTTAATTATACCTTCATTTGCTTTAATAAATAATCCTTCTTTTGGGTCTGCTTTTAAAACTGTTCCATTTTCTAATTCTTTTGTTTCTTTATCTTCATTATTTATAATATCTACTCTCCAAAATTTTATTTTCTTTCCATCTAAAAATGTATATGCACCCATAATAGGATTTAAGCCTCTAACTAAATTCTTAATTTCTCTTGCTGTTTTATTTTCCCAGTCAATCTTAGCTATGTTTTTATCAAGCATAGGAGCTAGGGTAAAATCTTCTTTTTGTTTTTCTCTTTTTGCTGTTCCATTTTCTATTTCTTTTAAAGTCTCAACTAAAAGCTCTCCACCTATTTTAGATAATCTATCCCATAATTCTCCTGTTGTTTCATCTTCTCCTATTTCTACTTCTTTCTTTAAAATCATATCTCCAGTGTCCATACCTTCGTCCATATACATTGTAGTAATACCAGTTTCTTTATCACCATTTAAAACAGCCCATTGTATTGGAGCAGCTCCTCTATATTTAGGTAAAAGAGAACCATGAACATTTATACAACCATATTTTGGAATATCTAATATTTCTTTTGGAAGAATTTTGCCATAAGCTACAACACAAATAGCATCTGGATTTAAACTTTTAATTTCTCCAATAAATTCCTCATTTTTTCTTATTTTTTCTGGTTGTAAAATTTTTAATCCTTTTCTTTCTGCAAATTCTTTAACAGGAGAGCTTCTAAATTTCATTCCTCTTCCTTGTTTTTTATCAGGATTTGTTACAACTGTTAAAACTTCAAAACCTGCATTATAAACTGCTTCTAAGCTCTCTTTTGCAAAATCTGGTGTACCCATAAAAACTATTCTCATATTTTTTTCCTTCTTTCTAATTTTCTGGTTCTACATATTCTAAAGTTCCAGGTAATATTTTTTCTATAAATAACTCTCCATTTAAATGATCTATCTCATGACATATTGCTTGTGCTAATAATTCTTTTGCTTTTACTCTTATTCTTTTTCCATCTCTATCCCAATATTCAGCAACAACTTCAGCAGGTCTTACAACTTTTGCAAATTGGTTCGGAAAACTTAAACAACCTTCTTCTACCTCTTGTTCTCCTTTTGTTTTTATTATTTCAGGATTAATAAGAACTATTGGTCCATTATCATCATATAAATCTATAACAATCAATCTCTTTAAAAAACCAACTTGTACAGCTGCTAATCCTACGCCATTATATTTATGCATTGTTTCTATCATATCATCAATAAGAGTTTGTATTTTTTCTGTTTTAATATCTTCTACCGGAACTTCTCTTGATTTTTTCTTTAATATTTCGTCTCCTTCATATCTTAACTTTCTTATTGCCATTTTTACTCCCTTCCTTTTTAATATTTATAATAGATGTGTCCCCAATAGCGACATCTATGTCGCTAAAGGAAACGTCCCCTATGCCATATTGTTCGGATTTATATCTATTGATATTCTTATTCCTTTTAACTCTTTTTCATATACCTTTTTTAGATAATCATTTAAAATTTCGTTTAAATTAAAATTATTTGTATTTGCTTTTATTATTATTCTATAACGATACCTATTTTGTATTTTGTCTATTGGTGCTGGCATTGGTCTAAATATACTTATTTCTTCTTTACTTTCTTCTTTACTTTCTTCTTTACTTTCTTCTTTATTTTCTTTTTTATTTTCTTTTTTATTAATATTATTAAAACTATTTTTTAAATAATTATAAGTTCTATTTGATATATCTATTATTTTCTTTTCATTTAGTCCATTAAATCCAATTACTATTATATCGCAAAATGGTGGATATTTCAACTGTTTACGTAATAATATTTCTGTTTCATAAAATTTTCTATAATTTTGTTCTTTTGCACATAATATACTAAAATTATCTGGGTTATATGTTTGTACAATTACTTTTCCCTCAGTTTCTTTTTCTCTTCCTGCTCTTCCTTCTACTTGTGTTAATATTCCGAATGTTCTTTCATTTGCTCTAAAATCATCTATGTTTAATAAACTATCTGCTGTTATTACTCCTACTAATGTTACATTAGGGAAATGATGTCCTTTTACTACCATTTGTGTTCCTATTAATATGTCTATATTTTCTTCTCTAAATTTATTTAATATTTCTTCATGTGAATTTTTCTTACTTACTGTGTCTATATCCATTCTAATTGTTGAAGCTCCTGGAAATTGTTTTTGTATTTCTTCTTCTAATTTTTGTGTTCCTGTTCCAAAATAACGTATTTTACTGCTTCCACATTCTGGGCATATTGTCATTAATTTTTCTTCATATCCACAATAATGGCATTTTAATTTTTTTTCATGGCTGTGATATGTAAGGCTTATATTACAGTTTTTACATTTGACTACATATCCACAATTCCTACACATTACAAATGTTGAATATCCTCTTCTATTTAAAAATAATATTGTTTGTTTCTTATTTTTTAAATTTTCTTCTATATTTTTATATAATTCTCTACTTAATACTGATCTATTTCCATTTGCTAGTTCTTGTTTCAAGTCTATTATTGTGACTTTTGGAAGGCTTGCTTTGTTTGCTCTTTTTCTTAATTCTAATAATTCTATTTTATTTTGTTCTTTTGCTTTATAATAGTCACATAAATCTGGTGTTGCACTTCCTAATAATAGTGGGCATTTATTTTGTTTCGCTATATATTTTGCAACTTCTTTTGCATCATATTTTGGATTTGATTCTGACTTATATGAGCTATCATGTTCTTCGTCTATTATTATTATTCCTAAGTTTTCTATTGGTGCAAATATTGCTGACCTTGCTCCTATTACTATTTTTGCTTTTCCTTGTTTTATCTTATTCCATTCATCATATTTTTCTCCAAGTGATAATTTACTATGTATTACTGCTATTGTTTCTTTTCCGAATCTTGATATAAATCTATCGAGCATTTGTGGTGTTAATGATATTTCTGGTACTAATACTATTGCTGTCTTTTCTTTTTTTATTACTTCATTTATTAATTGTAAATATATTTCTGTTTTTCCGCGATCCTGTTATTCCGAATAATAAAAATTCTTTAAATCTATTTTCTTCTATTTCTTTTTTTATTTTTTCATATGCTTCTTCTTGTTCTTCTGTTAGTTTTAAAAAGTTTGTTTTTTCTATGTTTTTATTTTTTAATGGATCTCTTCTTACTTGTTTTTCCAAGATTTTTAAATATCCATTTTTTTCTAATGTTTTTACTACTCCTCTTGTACATTCTGATAATAGTTCTATTTCTGGTATTGTTATTCCTTCATTTTCTTTTACTAAATTTATTACTTTTTTTTGCTTTTCTGATTTTATTTTTCCTATTTCAATTTCTTTTTCTATTTCTACACAATCCTTATTTAAATAGACTGCTTGTACCTTTTTTTCTTGTATTTTTTTTTCTTTCGTTCTTGTTCCTGGTGTTTGCATTAATTTTATACATTCTGATACATTACAAAAATATTTTTTTCCCATCCATCTTGCAAGTTCTATTTGACTATTTTTTAAGTTTCCTTCTAATTTTTTTATTTCTTTTACTTCATATGGTGTTTTTTCTTTTATTTTTATTACAAATCCTTCTTCTATTCTTTCTCCTGTTCCACTACCAAAAGGCACTAATACCTTGCTTCCTACTGTTATATATTCTTCTAAGGTTTTTGGTATTTTATAGTCAAATCCTTTATCTAATTTTTTAGCTGCTCTATTTATTATAACTTCTGCTATCATACTTTCTCCTTCAAGAAAAAGTGAGCTTTTTTAAATCTCACTTTATTTATTTTTTTGTTTTTTCCTATTTTCTTTTTTACTTTATTCTTCTAACCATTTTTTATATTCTGCTTCTATTTTATCTGCTACTTCTTCTGGAGTAAGCATGCTTGTGTCTAATACAAAGTCATAATTGCTTTCGTCTTGTTTTCTTACTCCATATAATTCAAAATATCTTTCATTTTCTAATTTATATCTTTTTATTATATCATTTTTTTGTTCTTCTAATGTGTCAAATTTTCTTTCACTGTCTCTTCTTGCTTCATCTTCATATACTCTTTTTGTTGCTATATCAATATCTACTTTTAAATACACCTTAAAAGATTGTGGTACTGCATACCATCCAAGTCTTGCATCTATTATAAAATTATCATGGTCTTTTGCATATTCTGAAGCACTATTTTCTATTTTTCTATCTATTTCTGGATGGTCTTTTACATATTCATTAAATTTTGTTACATCCATTCCACTTTCTTTTGCTAGTTTTCTAAAATAGTCTCCATTTCTATATACTGTATAATTTAGTCTTTTCATTAGGATTTTTGATACTGTCCCTTTCCCGACTGGCTAATTCTCCTCCTAATGATATTATATGTTTTTTTTCCATTTTTTTCTCCATTTCTTTTTATTCTACTTTAATATCTTTTTCAATATCATTTTCTTCTTCTTTTTTATATTCTTCATCTTCTATTATTGATACTTTCCCTTCTGCTATTTCATTTGCTGCCAATGTTACTGGTGATGTTTCTTTTACTCCTGTTTTTGGTTCATCTCCTGATGCTATTTGTCTTGCCCTCCTTGCTGTTGCGATAACTAATTCATATCTGTTATCTGCTCTTTTTAATAATTCTGCTACTGTTGGTTTTACCATCATTTTTAATCAACTCCTTTTAAATTTTCTATTTTCATACTTTCTGCTAATTGCTTTCCAAGTTCTTCTGGTGAAACTGTTTTATCAATTCTTCCTCCAACCGTTTCTGGTTGTACTGCTGATAATATTACATGTCCTGAATCCATAATTAAAGCTGCTCTTGTTCTTCTTCCGTATGTAGCATCTATTGCTGTTTTGTTATCTTTTGCTTCTTGTATTAGCCTTTTTATTGGTGCCGATTCTGGACTTACTATTGCTACAATCCTTTGTGCTGATACAATGTTTCCGAATCCTATGTTTACTAGTTGCATAATATCATCCCTTTCTATTCTATATTTTGTACTTGTTCTCTTATGTCTTCTATTTTTGTTTTTAAATCTATTACATTATTTGTTACACTTAAATTATTTGATTTTGAACCTATTGTATTTGTTTCTCTGTTCATCTCTTGTATTATAAAGTCTATTTTCTTTCCTACTGATTTATCTGAATTTAATAATTCTTTTACTTGCAATACATGGCTATTTAGTCTTGTTATTTCTTCTTCTATTGAGCATTTGTCTGCATATATTACAACTTCTTCAGCTAACCTTGCTTCATTTATTTCTTGTTCTTTTAATAGTTTTTTTATTCGCTCTTCTAATTTTACTACATATTCTTCAATAAGTCCAGTAGATAGTTTTGATGTTTCATTTACTTTTTCTTGTATACTTTCTAATCTTTTGCTTAAGTCTTCTGCTATTTTTTCTCCTTCTGATTTTTTCATTTTCATCAGACTTTCTGTTGCTTTTGCAACAGTTTCTATTAATTCTTCTTTTATTTTTTCATCTTCTTGTAATTCTTGTATTTTTAATACATCTGGGTATTTTGCTATATCATTTACTTGAATATCTTCTAATAAATTTTCTTCTTTTGCTAAATTCTTTAGTTCTTTTATATATTCTTTTGCAAGTTCTGTATTTATTTTTATTGTTCTTCCTTCTAATGAGTTATTTTCAAATGTTATAAATACATCTACTTTTCCTCTTTTTACAGATTTTGATATTTCTTTTTTTACCTCTTCCTCTAAAAAACTAATTGCTCTTGGCATTTTTACTGATATATCTAAATATCTATGATTTACACTTTTTATTTCTACTTGATATTTTCTTAAATTTTTTTCTATTATTGCTTTTCCAAAACCTGTCATACTTCTAATCATCTTTTTCTACCTCTTTTTTCTTTTTTGTTGTTTTTCTTGTTCTTTTTGGTTTTTCTTCTACATTTTTTTCTTCTATTGTTTCTTCTTTTTCTTTGTCTTCTTTATTAGTTTTTTTGGTAGATTTACTTGTTTTACTTTTTGAATTAGTTTTCTTTGTTGTTGTTTTTTTCTTTGTTGTTTCTTCTTTACTTTTTTCTTTTTTATCTTCTTTATTTATCTGTTCGTTTTCTTCTTTGTTTTGTTCTTTCTTTTCTTTATTTTTTTTGTTTACTTTTTTAGTTTCTTTTTTTACTTTATTTTCTTTTTCTGTTTTTCTATTTTTCTCATTTTCTACTACAATTTTTTCTTCTTTTATTTTTCTTCTTTTTTTGGCTTCTTTTTTTATTGGTTCTTCTTTTACTATTTCTGATATATCACTTAAGTTTTTCAAATATTTTCTTTTTTCTTTTGTGTAAATTATTATTGATTTTAATACATAATATATAGCAAATACATATGAAGATGTCAGTAAGTAAAATCTAAAATCATATTCATAAAATGCAATTACATGTTTTATTGATAATGAATGCATTGATAATACTAAAAGTTCTATTCCACTTATTGCTGTTTTCCCACAGTCTTTTTTATATGCAATTTCTAACATTATTAATCCGAATACTAAAAATGCTCCTGCAAATATTTCTATATCATTCATTAATCTATCTGCATTCATTCTTACATATGCAATATTTAATATAACAAAATATGCCATTATTCCTATTGCTTTTAATAAATTTCTGAATACTGTTTTCATCTGTTCCTCCTAATTTTCTAATTCATATGTTATTACACTTAATATGTTTAGTGCTACTGTTTCTGTTCTAAGTATTCTTTTTCCAAGTGTTACAGTAATTACATTTTCTATATTGTTTAACATTTCTACTTCCTTTTCTGCTATTCCTCCTTCTGGTCCAATTATTACTGCTATTTTTATTTCTTTTTCTTTATATTTTTCTTTTATATTTTTTAGTACTTGTTTTAATTTTGTTTTTTCTTCTTTTTCATAAGCAAGTATTACTATATCATATTTTTCTAAAGTTTTACAAGCTTCTTTTAATTTTAGTATTTTATTTACTTTAGGTATATAGCTTATACCACATTGCTTTGCTGCTACTTCTGCAATTTTTTGCCATCTTTCTTGCTTTTTTTCTTTATCTTTTTCATTATATTTTACTATACATCTTTCCATTTCTATTGGAGTAATTTCAAAGCAACCTAGTTCTACTGATTTTTGTATTATTAAGTCCATTTTATCTTTTTTTGGCATTCCTTGCATTATTGTAATTTCAACTTTTGATTTGTATTGTTCTAATTCTTTTTCTATTTTACATTCTATTTCTTCTTTGTCTATTTTCTCTATTTTGCATAAATAATCTTTTTGTGTTTCTTCATCACAAATTATTATTTCTTCTTCTACTTTTTTTCTTAATACATTTTTTATATGATTTACATCTGTACCTTCTATTTTAATTAAATTTCCTTCTATTTGTTTACTTTTTACAAAAAACTTTGACACTAATCTTCTCTCCCCTTATACTTTGGTATTATAACATATATTTTTAAATTTTTCCAGAAAAAAAAGAAATTATAATCAATTTCTTGAAATATAATCTCTTTTTCTTTTATTTTCTCTTAATTTTAATAGTTTTCTGCTTTTATTTCGAAATATGCTTTTGGATGACTACATACTGGGCAAATTTCTGGAGCATATTTTCCAATTACGATATGTCCACAATTTCTACATTTCCATATTCTTTCATCATCACGGCTAAATACTAATCCACCTTCTACATTTTCGATTAATTTTTTATATCTTTCTTCATGTTCTTTTTCTATTTTAGCAACTTCTGAAAATAAGTATGCAATATGGTCAAATCCTTCTTCTTTTGCTTCTTTTGCCATTCTATCATACATATCTGTCCATTCATAGTTTTCTCCTTCTGCTGCTGCTTGTAAGTTTTCTAATGTTGATTTTACTTCTCCTCCTTGTAGTAATTTAAACCACATTTTAGCATGTTCTTTTTCATTATCTGCTGTTTCTTGGAATATAGCTGCTATTTGCTCATATCCTTCTTTTTTTGCTTTACTTGCAAAATATGTATATTTATTTCTTGCTTGTGATTCTCCTGCAAATGCTTCCATTAAGTTTTTTTCTGTTTTTGTTCCTTTTAAATCCATTTTTATTCCTCCTTGTTTCTTTTATTTTTATCACTGCTATTCTATATCATAAAACTTAAAAAGTCAAGCAAAAAATTACTCTTGAAATATGCAATAATTTATGATAAAATATTTTAGTGTGTTTTTCACTAGTTGAAGGGAGTTGCAAATGAGTTTCTTGGGTGATTTCTTAAGAAATTACAAGCAACAAAAAGGAGTTGATGATAAAAAAACAGATTCACATACCGGACATCCTTATGAGTATCATGAATTTTATAAAAATATTCCTATATTCATATACTCATCAAAGGCATTGTCTAAAGAGCAGAAAAGAGAAATTTTCTCTGCTGTAAAAGATGGTATTAGGCATAATGATATTGCTGAGAAAATCAGTGTTGAAATTATGCGTAGAACTCAAATTATGAAAATTCCATCTGTTAAAAAAACATCTGAATTTGTTTCTGTTATCATATAAGCTCACACACAAAAAGGCATCTAAAAAAGGTGCCTTTCTATTTTTCTATATATTAAATGTTATATACATTTTTCTAATTTCTTTACATATTTTTTGCTAGTTTTACATAGTTAGTGTAAAATTAATGTAGGCAAAATATAAAAAATGCCTATATAATTTTTATCAAAAAAATATTGAAAAAACATAGATAATCCTTTAAAATGTGAATTGATAAAAACGACACAAAAGAAAGGAAAATATCTATGTTTGAAGAAATTGTAACAGAAGAAGAAATAAAATTCAATAGTTTGGAGAAAAGAAATTTACCCATTTTTATTAACTACACATTGAAATACCCTTGAAATATAGGTTTTTCGAGGTATAAAATTTTTTATTTTTTTTATCTTTTTTATCTTTTTCTATTATATTTTTTTTGATTTCTAATTTTTGTTAATTAATTGTGGAAAACTACCACTACTTTTTTCTTTCTTCAGTGATTATTTTATTTTTTTCTCACTTAATAAACCTATGTGATTTTTGTTTACATAAGCTAAACTGTATATTGAGTTTTTTTCTTCTACAGAAGACTAATTTGCCCTTCTATTCCTACTTTTATTTTTCCTTTTTTATTTCTTAATCCTTTTAAATTAAATCTAAATATTTCTTTTAGTCCTCTTGCTACTGCATAAAATACTAATGTTATATCTTCGTTTTTTCTTAAACTTTCTGATGCTTTAAATACTATTTTATATTGTACTTGATTTTGTTTATCTGAAAACATTGCTATAAATCCTATTACCACCGTTAATAACATATTTAGTGTTCTTATACTATTTAAACTTCTCACTAATAACTCTTTCTCAAATCCGAATTCTTGTTTCTTAAATCTAAAATATTCTTCTACCTTCCATCTTCTTATATATACTTTATTTACCATTTTTGTAAAATCATCTTTTCCTGGTTTCATATTCGTTAGTAACATCATTGGATCTTTTGGAAATTCTTCACTCTTTATTACTACTAAATAAAATACCTCTCCTGGTACTTCTGCTATCGTTATTTTCATATATCCTGTATGTGCTGTTCTTGTTATTCCTTTTTTATCTTTATATGTATAACTACTTTTCATTTTTACTCTTTTTGCTTTCCTTTTTATATTCTCTTCTATTCCACTCTTTGCATTTGCTACTTTTCTTATCTCTTTCATCCTTATTACAAATTCTAATCCTAATTTCACAAATTCATTAAAATATTTTTGGTCATCAAACCATCTATCTAACGCATATACCCCTTTTTTTCCAAATTTTTTATTTAAATATTTTATTGCTTCTATATATTCTTTACTTGTACTTATAAATTTTTCTTCTTTTGTTGAAAATACTCTTGTATATACTGGTATTGGTTGCTTTTCATTTTTTGTTAGCCCTACCACTTCTATTGTATTATATCCTTGTATATATTCTCCTGTACTTCCATCTTTTATTGTATCTATATTTTCTAACTTTTCAGCATGTTTTTTTCCTATATCTCCAGGATCAAAACAAAATACCGTATTTTCATCTATTTTGTTTCTCACTTCTTCTACATAATTATCTAACAATATTTTATTTCTTACATCTTCATATGTTGATGTATATTCATTTCCATTATTAAATTCATCTAAATTTCTTGATAATCTTTTTTCCGTTGCTTTTAATGTGATTTCTTCTTTTAAACTTCTTGCTATGTTACTTAAATAGCACGAACTACTTGCTAGTAACCCATATATCATTTCACTTACAAAGTCTCTTCTCTTTTTAGTGTCTATTCCTTTTGAAATTTTTTTTGAAAATTTTATTGATTTCTCTTTCATATTATTAATTATTGTGTTAAAATTGTTTATAGATGACATATATCTCACTCCTTTGTTAATTTTCGACAAATTAATTATATCAAATGAGTGATTTATTGTCATCTATTTTTATTAATTATTTTTGTTAATATTTATATATTAATATTATTTTCAAAAAATGGGTGAACTACTTATTAATAGTCTTGACAGACTTGTTACCTCTATATTTTGTCTTTTTTTCCTTATCTCTTCCGCAACAGTATCTTTTCCTATTCCATTTATCCCAAATATAGTATATAATCCCATTCAATCACCTCCATCAATTTAAAATCTTGCTAAAAAGTGTAGTTCTATTGTACTTTATATATATAATCACTTTTTCAAAAAAGCAAATACTTATTTTTTATATAGGTTATAAATTCTTTTTATATCAAAAAAAGTATATGAATTATCTCATATACTCTTTATATTCATTTTCTATTTTATTCATAAAAGTTCGTGGAATATTTGTTAAATACTCATTCACGTATACAACATTTAATGTTAATGTTGGTAATTTTTCTTTTATTTTTAATTCAAAAAGTTCTTTTTCTTTAATTTCTTTAATAACTGCTTGCCTTAGCACATATCCTACTCCCATTTCTTTTTTCACAGAATCAATTAACATTTCTGTTGTCTCTATTGTCATAAATGGTTTTAGCTCTACTCCTACATTTGCACATGTATTATCCAATTGTTTTCTTGGTGTACTTCTTTTTACTGGTAATATTAAATTATAATTATTTAATTCTTTTAATGATATTTCTTTAGATATATTTTTTTTACTTATAAAACAGTTTTCCAAATCTAATAAAGGAGTTATTTTCAAATTATTATATATAGATTCTATTGGCGAAGTATCTATCATAAAATCAATATTATTATTTTCTAAAGCTTCTATCATCTCTTCTGTATTTCTACTAATAATATTAATTTCTATATTAGGATAATCTTTGTGAAAATTTTCAACAAATGGGAATAAGAAAAATTTTCCTATATGTGATTGTACTCCTACAGCTACTTTTCCATGGGTAAAATTTTGAGTTTCAATTAAATTTCTTTCTCCACTCTTTAATAATTTATAAGATTTTTCTACATATCCTAATAGTTCTTTTCCTTCTGATGTTAATTTTACACCTGATGGTAATCTATAAAATAATTTTGTGTCCAAATTTGATTCCAATTGTTTTATAGAATAACTTATACTTGGTTGAGTTACATATAATTTTTCAGCTGCCTTTGAAAAGCTACTACATTTAGCTACTTCATAAAAAGTTTTATATAAATCCCAATTTTCTTCTAAACTCATTTCTTAAAATCCCCTCTATTTCTTCTTTTTTTTCATTTTCCAAATTACATATTATTTTATCCTTACTGTCCACAGTTATAATAAAATTTCCTATTGGATCAATTAGCAAATAATTATTTTCAATATCCTTTTCTTTACATTCAACAATTGGGCAACTTATTTTTTCTTTTCTTATCTCATTTATTAATTTTTCGTATTTTTCATCCTCTATATAAAACTCATTTTTATTTTTTAGTGATTTTCCTCTAAGTGAAATAAACTTAAATAATTTCCATCTTTGTATTTTGTAACGTTTTACTATATCAATTATTTCTCTTATATTATCAATATTTTTTTTTGTAACAATAGAATTTAATTTCACTTTTATTTTTTTATTTTTTAAATACTCTAATAATTCTATTACATGTTTTCCATGATTTTTTCCTCTACCTAAGTAAGTATTTACTTCTTCATTTAGTGCATCTAGTGAAAAAGTAATATAATCTGTATATTCTTCAATTTCATCAATCACAGTAGGCGTTAAAGCCTTTCCATTTGTAATAATATTATTTTGTATATTATTGTTATGTGCCTCTTTCATTAAATCGAACAAATTTGGATATAATAAACATTCTCCTCCTGACCAAGTAATTCTATCTATTTTCAAATTTATTAATATATCCAATATTCTTTTATTTTGTTCATATGTATTTTCTTTATTGCATATTATTCTATAACAAAATTCACAATTTTCATTACAGTTAGACGTTATATTCCAACAAACCGTTTTTTCTTTCATATTAATCCTCTTTATCTATTCCATCATTTTCTCTTTGGACAAATCTTAATTCTCTAAATGCATATAAATCTATTCCATATTTCTTATACACATCTGCAGTATTACAAGAAACTATTTCATGTTCTTGTAAACCTAATTTTTCTATTGTACTCTTTATTAATTCATTAGAATCATTTTCAATTTCCACATAAGATGGAATCATTGGCCATGAGTCAATATCAACTTCCACACCATCTACGCTATATGTCGCTCTATTCTTTTCTTGATAATTTCTAAAACTAAATCCTAGCTGTTCTAATATGCTATTAACTTCTTCTATTGATGGAACTTCCATTTCTGTTTCCATTACTCTTTGTATTTCTTCTTTACTATCTTTTTGTAAATCTGGATTAAGTATATGTTTTGTAGTTATTGTTGTTCTTCCGTTTGTTTCTCTGACTCTCACCCACTTATTAGGATTAATTCCATATTTTTTTATAATTTCTACTATAGATTTATTAGAAAATCTATCTAACAAATCTTCATTATTTGTTCTGTTTAATAAATCTACAAGATACCTTGTTGAAGCAGTTTCTTCTATTTTTCTCTGTTCTTCACCAGTCGTTAAATTATCTACTTCATTTAAAACTCCTTGCAATTTATTTCTACATATTTCAAACTCATATGGTTTATTTACTCTTTTTAATTGTAAAAGGCAATCACAAAACCTAGCATATATTGATGGTAAGTCATATACATATATTTTTTGTAAACATTCTTCTACTTTTTCTGCTCCTAGTTGTTCTAACATTCTTTCTAATTCGATTTTATTTACACCTAAAATTTTTACTTCTCTTTCTAACTTTCCCATACTTATCCTCCAAATTAAACATTTATATTATAGCACGTTTTTTCAGTTATGTAAAGTTTATATCAAAATTCTTTTTTCACTTATATATCTTGATAGCTTTTAATTATATATAAGATTTTTTATTTTTTTTAATCTTGCATTTTTTCTAAATCCATTACTATACCTTTAATAGCATTTCTTTTGCTTATTCCATATTCATCAATGTCAACTACCCATCACCTAAAGGGAAGCTGTTTAATAAGATTATAACTATGGAAACCGATAAAGACCATATACATATCTTGTTAGAATATAATACTACTGATAGGATTTGTGATATTATAAAAATAATTAAACAACAAACTACATATTTCTTATGGCAAAAATATCATAATTTTTTGTCCCAATATTATTGGAAAAAGAAACTTTTTTGGTCTGATGAATATTTTGCTTGTAGTATATGTGAGGTATCAGAAGCAACAATACAAAAATATATTGAAAATCAAGGGTAAAAGTGGCGTTCCTCCCATCTCCTAAAGGGAGGCTGTTTAAAAAGTAAAGTTATGTAAAGTGAAAATATTAAAAAAATTACCGAAACACTAGTATAAAAAGTAAAAATATGATATACTTAAATCGTTGGTAATACTAAGGCTGGAGGGTTTTTATGTTAGAAAATAAATATAAACAAATAACAATATCTGAACACATATCATTATACGATAAAATAATCCCACAAGATCATTTTTTAAGAAAACTAAAAGAAAATATAGATTTTAGTTTTGTAAATAAATTAGTAGAAAAAGAATATAGTCAAGAATTAGGAAGACCAGCAAAAGAACCAGAAATGATGTATAAACTATTGTTTTTAGAAATAAAGGATATGTTATCAGATAGAGAGGTAGTAAATAGAGCTAAAACAGATATGGCATATAAATATTTCTTAGATTTAAATCCAGAAGATGAAGTTCCAAGTTATAGCCTATTATCAATATGTAAAATGGAATGTAAAAATCCACAAAAAGTGGAAAATAAAAATGACAAGATTTTTATATAAAAAATTTATCAATAAAATATCTTTAAATCTAATTATATTAAATTAAAAGCATCTCGTAAAGGCTAAAATGAATCGGCTTTGCCTATCCTTTACAAAATGCTTTTAATTTATATTTTTTTATTAGAAGATATTTGCTAATATTATATTTTCTCATGTTTGTGTATTGTGTATTTTTTATTTTCCACTTTTTCTGTACTTTTATTTTATTATTTATACAATATTTAGAAATACAAAAATAAAAGAAGAAAACATATTAGAAGAAATGTTAAATGAAACAGTAAAACAAGCAATAGAAAAAGGAATAATAAAAAGTAATTCTATAATAGTTGATGCAGCTCATACAAATAGTAAAAATCAAAAGAAAACACCAACCCAGATTTTAAGAGAATTAAGTAAAAACTTAAGAAAAGAAATATATAAAAATCAACCTGAATTAAAAGAATATTTTCCAAGCAAACCAGAAGAAACAGCAACATTACAAGAAGAAATAGAATATACTGAAAAACTAGTAGAAGTATTAAAAGATAAAATAACAGAAAAAACAGATAAAAAGATAAAAAAGAGATATGAAAAAGTAAAAGAAATGTTAAAAGATAAAAAAATAGAAAAGATACAGTCAGCAGTAGACGAAGATGCAAAGCAAGGATATAAAAGTGAAGATAATGATTTTTTTGGATATAAAAATCATGTAGCAATGACACCGGAAAGAATAGTTACAGGATTAGAAATAACAAGTGGAGAAGCACCAGATGGAAAATGTTTAGAAGAACTAGTAAAGAAAACAAAAAAAGCTGGAATAGAAGTAAAAGAAGTAATTGGAGATAAAGCATATTCAGGTAGAGAAAATTTAGAATATGGACAAAAAAATGATGTAAAAATAATAGCAAAAATGAATAATGTAATAACAAATGGGGTAAAGAAAAAGGAAGATGGATTTGAATATATAAAAGATGCAGATACAATGAGATGCCCGATGGGAAATTTAGCTATAAAAAAATCATATATGAAGGAAAGATATGAAAAAGGAGGACACTATAAAAATCCAAGAATGGTGTATAAATTTGATAAAGAGAAATGTGGAAAATGTCCAATGAAAGATAAATGTTTAGGAAAAAGTAAAGGAAGGATATACACAGTAACTATTTTATCGAATACACATAAAAAGCAAGAGGAATTTGAGAATACAGAATATTTTAATAAAAAACTAAATGAAGAAAGGTACAAAATAGAAGCAAAAAATTCAGAAACAAAGGTAGCTCACGGATTATGTAAAGCAAGGTACGTGGGTTTATCTCGTATGCGTATACAATCTTATTTAACGCATATAGTAACAAATGTAAAACGAATTATAACAATAATGGATAATAAATTGGCAATAGCATAGCCAAAATTATCATCCATATTTTCTATTTATTATAATTTGATACAGCAAAGTTAAATTTTAATATATTTTAATTATTTTAGCAATTCAAAATAACTACTTTTTAAACAGCTTCCCTAAAGGAAATGGGTTTCCACGCCTAGTAATTTTTATGAATTTTTTATTTTTATAGCAATATTCTTTATCCATAACAATTCCTACAACTGAATTTTTATAGTTATTTACTATCCTTATAATTTCTTTTTTCATATTCATTATTCCTTCAAAATCTATACCTATCTCTTTATATTTCGTATTCCATTTAATCTCATGATATGGATTTAATCCATATTTAAGTTTTATATCTTTCATTCTACCTTCTATTTTCAATATTTCATCTGCATTAATCATAAACCCAGCCAAAACAAAGTATTTACTTGTATTGTTTACTAACTTATTATTTTCCTCATCAAAACCTCCTGGTTGCCCACTTTCATCTAAAAATATTATATACATTTTTTCTTCACTCCCTTTTTATATGTCTTTATATTATAATAAATTTAAACAAAAAAGTAAAGCAATTTTATTTATTATATTACATGCTATATTATTAATCTCACAATCAAAAATAAATAGCTCAATACCTGACGCCAAGTGTTAAGCTATTCTTTATTATAACTTGTTCCCTATTTTACAAATTCATAATTATCAGTTGGTAATTTTGCTCCGCTTCTTTTTAACAATTCAAATTCATCATATTCAGTCATTCCATAAGTTTTTAAAATTTCTTTAATTTCTGGTCTTGTAGGTTCTGGTAACCTAGCTGCAAAGTTAGCAAATAATTTCGGATTATCATATAAAGCATTAATTTGAGGAAATGCAACTAACAATCTAAAACCATGTTTTTGTGCTTCTTTTACATTCTCTAAAATATATTTAAAATAATATTTATCATTTTCCTTATATAATTCTGCTACTTTATATTTATTCCCTGTATTTACATCTGTCCATACCAAATATACTAAATCTCTTTTCATTTTCGCACCCCATTTAAACTACTATTTAATTTCTGTTCCACCCCATTCAACAGCTACAAATCCTGTTCTTTTTGGAGTTGCTAACTCTTGTTCTTCTATCTCTATTGGATTATCTAACCCTTTATATGTCATTAAAATTCTAATAATAGTATCCGGTTTAGGATTTATCTCTAATGGCATATTTTCATTAATTTCATCTATTGTAGCAAATCTTATATAATTATATTCATTCTCTTGTAATTTTGGTAACCAGTAAATTATAAATTCTTCAGCTTCTCTTTCGGTTAACCCTAATATTGCTAGTTTTTCCTCTAAAAACTGTGTAATTTCTGTTCCTTTTACTATAAAGCCATCTTTTTCTAATTTGAAATTAACAACTGATTCACTTTCATAATATAATGAATATAAATTTCTTCCATTATTTAAATCTATTAAATCTCCATTTTGTTTTGCAATTACATTCCATCCACTTATATAATTAGGATATGAACAAGTTATTTTATCAGGATATCCTAAATTAACAGCAACTTCAGTCTCTTCTTCTGGATATAAATATATTATTGGCTTATCAGTCGAAGGTAATTCAGTACGTCGCTTATATTGATTGTAGTTTAAGCAACTAATATAATTTACCTGATTTACTTCTTTTGTTGTTGGAATAGTAATAACATATGCCACATTAATATCTTCTGTAGTAAAACCCATTTCTTCATCCCATATATAAAGCACTGTTTCTTTATCCTTGTACTCCAATCCCACTAATTCAGCTTTAATATCATCAACCCCGTTCTCATCTTTACAACAATAAGAAAACATAATATAATTACAACCTTCATAATCATATTTTTGTTCTAAATTCCACTTTTTACAATATTGTGTATAATCTAAATAACTCATATATTCACAAACTTCAAAAGAACTTAAATCCTTTGTTTTATCAAATGTTATATATTGTATATCATATTCACCTGAATATTTGTGCGAAACTTTGCGATAATTGCTAAGATCATTGGTTACAGAATAATAATAATCATTCGATGTTTCAGAACTTTCTTTGGTTTCTTCTTTTTGTGCAAATTTAAAACTAATAACTATATCAGCTATAATTAGTATAATAAACAATACGATTGCAATTATTGCTACTTTTAAGCTAATTTTTATTTCTCCCTTTTCTTTCATTTTATCCCCCTTTTTAAATCATATTTTTTAACTTTCTTTTCTTGTTTCTAACAAATATACTGCTTTTATTTAATTTGTACCTAAGCTATTCTTACTTACGAAAAACAATTGTAATTTTTAGTATAAAATTTCAATCAATTAATTCTATTATTTTTATAACATACTTTTTAAAAGTTGCATACAATTTCTCTAATTTTTTTACATATTTTTTGTTAATTTTTAAAAAATATTTACATTTGTAATCATTTGTAATATAATACTATACATAGAAAGAGGTTATTATATGCTAACTAACAAAGAACTTGGGCAATATTTAAAAAGTGTTCGAGAAAGTTTAGGATATAGCACTTATGATGTAAATAAACTTTGCGATATATCACAAAGCTACCTTTCTTTAATGGAAAATGGAAAAAGAAAACCTAGTGCTATAATTTTTTAAAAATTAGCACCTATTTATTCTTTAAATTATTTAGACCTATACGAAAAGACTGGCTATATAGATTTAATAGAAAACGAAAAGGAACCTAAAAATAATGATTTTAGTTATGCATCTAATGGTGGAATTAATACAGATGATTTAAGTGAAGATGATATTAAAGAAATAAATAGTTTTGTTGAATTTATTGGAAATAGAAAAAAGAATGGAGATAAATAATGGAACTAAACGACGAATCAATCTTAAAAAATAAAAATGAAGCAATAAGCAAAATAAATGAATATTTAGATGCCTGTTTTTTACTAGATAAAAAGCATAAGAAAAAAGTTAATCTTCTTTCTTATTGGCTAAAAGATTATATGAGCTACATTGAACAAGAAGAAAGTTTCGATTCTTCTAAATTGAAAAAATATTCACGTGGAGATATTATAAAGGTTAATTTAGGTTTTAATATAGGAAATGAAGAAGGAGGATTGCATTATTGTGTTGTTTTAGACAAGAAAAATGCAAAATCTTATTCTACTTTAACAGTTGTTCCATTATCTTCTTTAAAAGACTCTACTAAACTTAATAAAACTTCTGTACTTTTAGGTAATGAAATTTATACTAATTTATATAAAAAAAATAAAACTTTAATGTCTGAATGTAGTGCTAAAACCACTATGTTAGATCAAGAAATTTCTGAATTAGAAAAATTAACAGCAAATACAGAAGAAGACAAAATTATAAAAAATTATAGAATAGCTAATGCACGCAAAGAGGTTAATAAATTAGAAGAAAAATTAGTATTAGCTCGAAAAATCGATAAAGAATTATCTCAAATGAAAAAAGGAACAATTGCTTTAATTAATCAGATTACTACAATTAGTAAACAAAGAATATTTAATCCTAAAAAAGATTTTGATATATTATCAGGATTAAAATTATCTGATGAAAAAATGAAATTAATCGATGAAAAAATCAAAAAATTATATTTAAATTAGTATATTTTTCTTGACTACGAGCATAATATTTAGTATAATGTATTTAGAATACGTTGCTGTGTAATACTTAGTATTATGTACAGCGTTTAAAGAATACGTTAAATCCTCGTAGTAATACGGGGATTTTATTTTTTATAAAAGAGGTTAGATATTGGAACTTTTAGATATGTATAGAATAGCTGAGAATGAATTAAAAAAATAAAATAAAAATTCTACTGCATTACTATTGCATTACTTTAATAAAATAAACCTATGTAAAACATTGATATTTCAATACTTACATAGGTTCTATTAATTGGTACCTAAGCTATTCTTATATGCGAAAAAATAATTATAACTATTGGCACAAAACATCATTAATCAACTTTAAGCATATTTTACCACCAATCTTCCCAATTATCAATAAAAAAAGGAAAAAACAAAAATAGATAGTTAATTCATAACAAAATTTCCTACCTATTTATTAAAAAATGAAAGAAAATCGTTTTAATAACTATTTTATTGATAATCTAATATTGGATAACCATTATTTATATTATTCACATCTTTTTTCCAATTGCTTTCGCCATTATTTAATAAATTTAAAAATTCATTATTTTTCATTTCACTACTTGTTTTTATTTCCCCAACTTCTGATATTACTGTTCTTATTTCAGATGAAAAAATCGTATTTTCTAAATAATAGCAATTGTTTGCCTCTGACTTATTTATACCTATTCCACTTCCAATATTTATTCTAGTTTTGTTAGTATTTATACTCGTTACATTTCCAGTTGAATACACCTTATTAACTCGTCCTAAATTATACGCTGTTACTCCTCCTACAGAACAAAGATTATCCACTTCCTGATTAGGTTCTCCAAATTCTTCCGCTTTCATATTTCCTATATTATACACATTATTAATAATTCCATTTGTTTCGTTTATTCCACTTATTCCTCCAACTCTGTTATCTCTTATCGAATATTTTCCATTAACATTGGCTAAATTAAAGCTTTCTGTTATTGTACCACTATTAGCACCTACTAATCCACCTGAATTAAAAGAATAATCCAAATTAGAGGCATTCAATGATCCAGAAGTAGTACATTTATCTATTGTTCCTTTATTTCTTGCTGCCAGTATTCCTGTGCATAAATACACGCCTCCTTTGACATCTACATTTACTAAAGCATTTTTAATATATAAATTATTTATATGTCCCATATTATTAGCAAACAAACCTGCCACCCAAAAATTATTTTGAATTTCTTTGTTTTTATCTATTTTTAAATTATAAATACTAAAACTGTTTCCATTAAATTCTCCATAAAAACTTTTTTCCTCTATTTCTGCAATTGTTCCTTCATTTAACCCAATTGGTATAAAACCTTCTCCTGTTGTTAATAATGTTTTTAATTCTCCATTATATCCATATTTACCATAATCTGTTCTTAATGGGTCTACATATGATTTTGTAGAATTAAAATCTAAACTTGTTCCCAACTTTACTGTTTTTCCAGAATAATTATTTCCATTTGTTACGTCATATGCAAAAAATACTAAATCTTCTATACTATTTATTACAAAAGTTGTATCATTTTCTTTTTCCAATTGGCCAGGATTTTCATCTGTTACTTGTGGTATATTAATATTATTTTGATATTCATTAATTAGAGACTCCATGCTTGCTAAGTCTGACATTTCATTTTTTTCTGCTTGTTCTGTTTCTTCTTTTGCTCTTTGTGCTTGTGTAAGTATTCCATTTTCTCCTGTAAGCATTGCAATTGATACTCCTGCTAAAATTAGAAGGACAATAATAGTTATAACAAGGGCAATTAAAGTAATTCCGTTTTTCTAATTGTTTTTTTGCTTTAAATTTTTTCATCGTTTTTTCTCTCCTTTTCATTTGTTTTTAGTATTTTCTAAATTTTATAAATTATGCGTAACATATTTGTTATTTACTTATTCTATTATTTTGAACATAATATATTGTGTATATATCTAGTATACAAAAAATATATGGTATTTACAAGCACCTTATTGTTACATTTTTGTTACAAAATTGTTATACATCTTTTACTATCATTAAATTGTTTATGATAGTCTTTTCGTTTTTTATTTTACCTCTTTTTATTTTACAAGTCAATAGTGAATTCATTGATAGTTTCATTTAAGAGTATATTCACGTAAAAATTATTATATTAAAATCTACTTGATGTGGTAAAAATGGCTGATTTTATAATTAAAAGTAGAAAGAAAAAAGATTATACACAATTTACTGCAAGAATAGAAACTGATGTTTTGGAAAGTGTTAGAAAAATTGTAAATGATAATAATCTAGTATCCATAAACGAATTTATTAATGATAGTTTAAAATTTGCAATTAAGAATTTAAAAATTATGGAAGATACAGATGATAATTAATTTTCTATAAAAGTTTAAGGAGAGTTTTTGCTCTCCTTTTTAGTTTTGCTTTTTTATTATAGTTGAATATATATTAAATAATAGTTCGAATATAAAAATATCTTTTTCTTTTTTATTTAATTCCATAACTTGTGCTGATATTAACAGTAAGTGTTTATATTCAAGAAAATTTATAAACTTTGTTTTATTATATTCTGTATCACTTGTAGCTAATAATTTCTTTAAAAGATTTAAAGCTTTATCATTATTAATATCTATATACTTGCTTTCAAAAATATTTATACCTAATCTTATTTTATCTTTAAAACTTAATGTTTTAACATACTTTAGTAGTTCTATAAGTTCTTCATTATCACATTTTAATATCATTGTTTTATACCTCCGTTTATAATTCATAATTTCTATTTTTAGTAATTTTATTTTCTATTGTATCTATATCTTCTTTTCTTAAAACATTATCTTGTTTTAATTCTTCATATACTTTTTTGTAACTTTCATCTTTATAATATCTAACTCTATTCTTTAAGAATTTAACAAGTTTATTCCATAAATATTTAAAAGGTTTTAATAAATTTATTTCTTTTTGTTGTCTTGAAATAGTGTTTTTTGCTATTTCTATATCATCCTTTAATTCTTTTATTTCTAATTCTTTTTGTATAATTGTAGTATTTAACTTATTAATTTCTTTGCTATGATTATTTAAATCTTTCTCATATTCTTTAATAATTATATCTAAATCGCTTACTTTTTTCATTGACTTTGTTGTATCTTCTACATTTAAAATATAATTATTTATAACTTTTATTTGTTCTTGTGAAATAGTATAATTCTTTTTATTTACTACATTAGGTTTTAAATTAGATATTATACCTTTAACTTCTTTTCCACTTTTATTTACTAAATCTGTTTTTTCATTTGCTTGCTCTAATAACTTTTTATTCTTTTCATATTGTTTTTTTACTTTATTATAATTTTGCATATCAGTTACTTTAATATCTTGATTTCTTCCCTTTTGTTTTTCTTTTAGTTTATAATTTTCTTGATATACTTTATTAAAAGATTTTATACAACAATTTCTCATTTTATCTTGTATTTTTGTTAAAGATTCTTTGGTAAATATCTGTGATTTTGCAACTTGTTTTTTCATTCCATTTTTATATCCGTTCTTTTACTGGAACACCTATTATATGCAAATGTGGTGAAGTTTCGTCAAAATGTATAGTAGCATTTGCTATCTTAAATTCTGGTAATATTTTTATTAAATCATCTATTTGTTCTTTATAAACGTCTACCATTTTATAGCGATATTCTTGTGTTTTATCTTTCCAAAAGTTCATATCTCCAAGTTCAATTATTAGTTCACAAGCTAAATCTCTATTAGAATTTTTAGATATATGTTCAAAGTAATTTTGTATTTTTCTATCATCTCTTTTTTGTTTATTGTTATATTCAATTCTTGCATTTTCAAACTCTTGTAAATATAAATTTTTAACATCATTTACTAAATCATTTGTACCATAAATAATTTTTATTAGCTCTGTTTTATTATCATATTTTCTCAAATTATGGTTATTTATTTTTGATAATTGTTTGCTATTTTGAATAGAATTATTACTAAAAGAAGTTGTATTAGACTTATTATTTTTTGCAATTTCTTTTGCTTTTTTAGTTTTATTTTTATCATTTCCAAGATGTATAGAATAGGCTAACATCTCACTCATTTTTCATACTTCCTTAACACGAGGATTTTGACTTGTCACAAATCCTAACCCCCTATGAGTTTTGACATCATATCAAAACTCTGGGGGCTCTGCGAGGCTAAGCATACCTTACGCAGTTGTATAAGTTACAGCACCTATTCGTACATTTTCTTCTTTCTCTGTTGGAAATGATTTTTCTTCCTTTACTGCTACCATTCTAATTAGCTTTTCTTTATTCTTATCTAGTTCAAATTCTGCCTCTTTATCACCATAATTTTTATTTAAATCTATTTGTCCTAATTCATAAAATTCTATTTCAAATTCTTTATTTAATCTTTCAATATAATCATCTAATTGTTCTTGATTTATATTCACACCAGTTCTAATATATCTTTCTTCTCCATTTACTTCTGCTGGAATATACACATCAAATATTCCATTATTAAAGAATTTAGTTAGTTGCTCAATATATGAACTTCTAAAATTAATATTATCTATTATAAGTTCTCCGTCTTCATTTTTTAATAAAGTAATACTTTCTATAAATTTTGAAATAAATTCTTGTTTTTCTTCTTTTGACTTTTTGTTCCATTCTTCTTTTATAGTTTCTTTTAAATTATTATCCCTTATTAATTTTTCTCTTTCAATATCTCTATCAGCCATTAATTGTTGTGGTGTAAATGAAATACTATTTAAATTTAAAGTATCTAATTTTTTCTTTTCTAAAATACTCAATTTTTCTTCAATTATTTTATAATCTTCTGAAAAATCTTCCATTTCAACAATTCCACTTAAGTATGCTTTTTTTATTCTTCCTTTTTGTTTTTCTAAGCTTTCAATCTCTTTATCAATCTTTTCTGTGCTTGTTTCTTTTTTATCAGCTAGTATTGGTAGAAAATATTTCTTTACTGCCATATCATACTCCACTAAGTCTAATATAAAACTTTCTAAACATTCTTCAACTAAATCTTCTCTATAATATAATTTACAATGTTCACAGTTGTAGTACATATATTTTTTCTTTTTACCACCTGAGCCTTTACATTTCATTATCCTTCCACATTTTGGGCACTTTAGCTTTTGGAAAAATAGATAAATTCTATCCCTTGTATATGCTCTTTGATTTTTCTCTTTTTGCAATTGTGCTTCTTCCCACATTGCTCTTGAAATTATTGGCTCAACAACATTCATATAAATAATTGGCTCTTTTCCTTGTACTTTTCCAATTCTTTTATATTGTTCATAATCTCCAATATAAATTCTATTTTCCAAAATCTTTTGAATATGAGAATCTCTCCACCTTTTAGGCTCTAAAACTTTTTCTTCTTTTAAAATATTAGCTATTTGTTGATAACTTTTACCTTCCAAATACATATTAAATATTCTAATAACTATATCTTTTGTAGTTTCATCAATTACAGTCTTTTTATTAGCATCTTTTTTATATCCTAATGGAATAGTTCCAGGTAAATGTCCAGATTTTATAGCACCATTTAATCCAAACTTTGTCCTTTCGCTTACTATCTCAATTTCTAATTGTGATAATACTGTTAGCATTCTTACAAAAAATCTTCCATTTGCAGTAGAAGTATTTACATCATCTCTATCACAAACTAAATAGGTATTATATTGTTCTAATTGGCTAATAAGTTCCTCCAAATCTCTAACACTTCTAGTAACTCTATCTAACTTATAAGCAACAATATAATTGATTTTGCCTTCCTTCATATCTGCTAACATTTCTTTAAATGCTGGTCTATGTTCCATATCTTTTGCCGATATTCCTGCATCTTCATACACCTTAAATACTTCGTATTCTTTGAACTTACATAACTGTAATAATTTTTCCTTTTGTTCTCCTAAACTAAAACCTTCTCTTGCTTGGTCTTCTGTGCTTACTCTAATATAAATTCCTGCAACCTTTCTTTCTTCATTCATTACTATATATCCTCCTTCCAAATTTAATGAATAGAAAGGCACTTAAATAAAAAATAAGTGTCACATAGCATATAAGCCTGCTATTGACACTTAAAGAGTTTTCTATTTTATATCTATCTCTTAATTTTCTTTTTATAAAATCACTAAATAAACCAATATAGTATAATTTTTAAAAACTCTAAAAATATCAATGCCTTGCTTTCTATGATATGTACTTTTGTAATTTGGATAGTGGATATTTCTTCCTCAAATTACCTATATAAAAATAATCTTGTTCATTAAAGAATAAATATAGCTTATCTTTAATAATTACCCTATGTGGCTCTACATACGCTAAATTCGTATGTTCAATAATTCTTAAGGCTCCATTATATATTTTCGGTTTAACCTTTTTCATTTTGCAAGTCCATTCAATTTTAGAGAGTAATTCTTTACTCATATTGATTTCTTTCTTGATTATATTTAACATAATATCACACTCCTTCCGATTTTTCAAGACTTTTGCTATATTTTGAATACGAAAAGGTCAAAAAAATAATCAACCTTTTCAAGTTGATTAATCTTAAAAAATCGTGGTGCGACGATTTTTGCTTTTGGTACCGATGGTGGGACTCGAACCCACATGGTTTCCCGCTGGATTTTGAGTCTTTTAAGGTAATTTATGGTTATCTATTTTTAACATTAAATATTGCTTTTAAAAAGCTCAAAATTATGAATATTCTAGCATTTATACTTGATTTTCTTACTTACTAAATAAGATTATAATTTTTTATAATTTTACAAATTTATTGGAAAAATGTTAGATGTTTTGTTAGATATTATTAGATGTGATAGATGATTTATTATTGATTTAACCTTAAGGCTATTTACTAAATTGTAGATGGTCTTTTATTAATATAAAAAGAAATGGAGTTGATTTTAATGAAAATTGAATACACAAAACACGGAGATTATTATCTTCCCAATTTATCTCCACCAGAAAAAGTAAACGCTTTTAAACTAGGTAAATATGGTCGAATGAGATTAAGATTTTTACAAGAAAATAGAAAAGCTGAATACACTATTTTGTTTATTAATAATAAGTTACAAAAACATTTGATGGAAATAGATGAAACAGCAAATGCAAGATTTGAATTACTAATGAAACAGTTTATAGAAAAAGAAAATATTACAGAAGAACTAAAAGCCACTAACCAAATGGAATGGATTGGTAAAATGAATAACATTAAAAATTGTGTCGAAGAAATTATATTAAAAGAATTAATTTATGTATAGAAAGAGGTAATGATTATGGAAGAAAAAAGATTATATGATGTAGATTCAATAGAATTTAATGAATTATTGGATTTAGCAAGAATCGAACTTAAAAATGATGATTTAGAATACCAAGATTTAGAAAATCAAGTAAATGAAATTATTAATAAATATCCAAGAATACATTCACTTTTTGAAAATGATGAAGTACCAAATTTAAACGAAGAAGAATGTAAAATGTTACAAAATTTAATATCACTTTATCTTCAAATGAGCAATTTTGAAGAAAGAAAAATCTTCTTTTTAGGTGCTAGAGAAAACTATTTTTATTTTAAAAATATGAATTTAATAAAAGAATAATTTTATAAAAATTAATAAGAAAAAGTAAAAAATAATAAAGTAAAACTTCTTATTTTAGGCACAAAATTTAAGATGTTTGTGCCTTCTTTTTCTTTTAGTAAATGCCAATGAAAAATTTTAATTGTGAGTACTTTCTAAAATTATTGAATATGCAAGCACCGTATTTGTACTCACGCCCAAATACCTATCAAGAATGGGACAAGTCCCAAACCCTAAAATAAAAAAATCAAAACGCCAAAAACTTTTATAAAAAGTGAGATGAAAATTTTATGAGAAAACGAAATATAAAAATTAATATATTTTTAAACGAAGATGAAAAAAGAATTTTTGATGAAAAGGTTAAAAAGTCTGGACTAACAAAATCAGATTTCTTTAGAAAAATTATTCAGGATTATGAACTAAAAGAACAACCTGATGAAAGATTTTATGAAATGCTAAATCAGTTACGAGGTATGGCAAATAATTTAAACCAGATGGCAAGAACTTATAATAGATATCAAGGTTATATAAAAGAAAATAAATTCACCCCTCTATTAAATCAAATTCAAGATTTAGTTTTAAGTATGCAAGAGGTTTATCTTATTCCTCAAAAGAAAGGAGCATTAAATGGCAATAACAAAAATATGGAAATTTAAAAGCAGACTAGATCAACTTATAGAATATGCAATTAATGGAGAAAAAACGGAACAAAAATTATATGTATCAGGTATCAATTGCATACCTGATACTGCTTTTTATGAAATGAAAAATGTTAAGAAACAATTTTTTAAAACTGAAGGAATTGAATGTTTTCACGGTATACAATCTTTTGTTAAAGATGAGGTTACTCCAGAACAAGCACATGAAATTGGTGTAAAACTTGCAAATGAGCTATGGGGAGAAAAATTTCAAGTAATTGTTTCTACCCACTTAAATACTGATAATATTCACAACCACTTTGTTATAAATTCTGTTTCATTTATAGATGGCAAAAGATTTTATAACACAAAAAGAGACTATGCACTTATGAGAAAAACATCTGATAGACTTTGTAAAGAATATGTGGTAACTGTTTTAAAACAAGAAGAAAAATACAATAAATATTCTACAAGTAATTTATACAAAGAACTTATGAGAGATTCAATTGATTATGCAATAGCCAGTAGCAAAGATTATGATGAATTTATACAAATATTAAAAGACTTAGATTATATTATAACTGATAGAAACAACGCCCTATCTATTAGACGAGAACCTTATAAAAGAAATACAAGAATAGAAAGACAATTTGGTAAAAATTATTCTAAAGAAAATATCTATAAAAGGATATTAGAAACTCAAGCCTCCTTTCCCTATTCTCCAGATCCATATTTACTAATTAACAGGACTTATAAGTCTTATAATAATATAAAAGAAAAACATTATCCACAAAAAGGCACTATTTTATATCTAATATTTCATTACAAGAAATTATTTGGTATAAAGACAGAAAATGACTTAAAATCGAATATAACAAGAATTACACCAGAATTAATAAGAGAAATAAAAAAAATGGATGAATATTCTAATCAAGCAAAATTATTAGTTACTAATAATATAAACACAGAAGAAGAACTCCTTAATTTTGAAAAAAGCATTTACGAAAAAATAAATCCTTTAAAAAGTGAAAGAGAAAATCTATGGAAGAAACACAAAAAAGCTAAAACTGATAATGAAAAGAAAGATATTGAAAATCAAATTATAGATATTTCTAAAAAGATTTCTCCTCTTGTAGAACAAATTAAATGTTGCAACAACATAACAAATAGGCTAAACAGGATTAAAAATTTTGAGCTTAAGAATAGTTTAGAAATTGAACATTTCAAAAAAGAATATAAAGACATAAATAAATAAATAATAAAAATTCTCTTTTTATCATTTGGAACAAAGCGAGCAGAGCTCGCACTCTTGAGGCTGATTAAAATTTCAGCCTTTTATTTTATTTTTTTGCCCTTTTTA
>CALXFB010000001.1 GCA_944387475.1 uncultured Clostridia bacterium | reverse complement strand
TTTTCAAACCTCCTAACAAAAAAGAGACATCATAGTACACGAGTACAGCTGACATCTCTTAAAATCTCTTTATTGTATAGTATTATAAAAATACAACATAAGCATAATTGTAATATAATATAAAATTTTCAAAGTACTCGTAATTGTATAGTTCTTTACGCACAACTATACATAATCAATTGTCTATATTATATCACGTTTTAAAGAAATGTCAATTATTTACAGTTATGTATTTTTCAAATATTCTTCTAATTCTGATAATTTAATCTTTTTAGTTAAGTTTGAAACATACACATCATTTGAATAATTAAAAACTAAGAATGTAGTATTTTTAATTATTACTCTATGTGGTTCAATATATGTAAGGTTAGTTTTTTCTAATTTTCTAATACTACCATTTATAAAAGTAGGGGTAACTTTTGAGAACTCACATATAAATTCAATTCGCTGTTTTAGACATTTCTCAAATTGTAGTTCTTGCTTAATTATCTTCATTTTTACACCATCCCTTCATTATGTTTTTAGGATGATTTTTTGCAAAAGAAAAAAATCAACCATTTTACTGATTGATTTTTGTATCAATTCTGTTCTATTAGTTCGAACAGAAACGTCATTGGTGCGGATGAGAGGACTCGAACCTCCACGCCGTTGGCACTGGTTCCTAAGACCAGCGCGTCTACCAGTTCCGCCACATCCGCATATTTTCTTAACAATATTTATATTAGCACAAAACTCACCTTTTTGTCAAGGATTTTTTGTAATTTTTTATAGCCATCTAAAATATAAAGTACAAAATAAGCCCACCTATTATTGCAATCAAAAATCCTATCATTTTTAACCCACTTGCTCCCTCGTTTTGGTCACCAAAACCAAAAAACTTCTTTGTAATAAGTCTTGCATCATATATTAAAATAACTCCCAAAAATACTATAATTATTGAAATCAAGCTAGCAATTATTTTTAACATCATTATCTACATCCTTTTTTATTTTTCCAACTTAAATATACTATTTTCTTTGTAAGAAGTCAAGAAACATTATTTATTTTTTGCTTCTTACAAAGAAAATTATATGTGAACTACTCATCACATAAACATTTTTCTATATTTCAATTCTTTTTGTAAATTTATCTTTAATTAATTCTTTTAATAATTTATTTTCTTGTTTTTCTAATTTTGGATCATCAAGTAATATTTTAGTAGCTACACTTTGTACTAACTTTAAAATACCTACATCTTCAAATAAATTAGCTATTTTAAATTCTGGAAGACCATGTTGCATTGTACCAAAAAAGTCTCCTGAACCTCTTAGCTCTAAGTCCTTCTCAGAAATTATAAAACCATCATTTGTATCACACATAACTTTCATTCTCTTACGCACATTATCACTCTTGCCTTCAAATTTTAATATACAATATGATTGATACTTACCTCTTCCAACTCTTCCTCTTAATTGATGTAATTGTGCTAACCCGAATCTTTCAGCATTTTCAATTATCATTATATTACTATTAGGCACATCTACACCAACCTCAATTACAGTAGTAGAAACAAGTACATCTATTTCTTTATTTTTAAACCTTTCCATAATAGAATCTTTATCTTTTTGTTTCATCTTTCCATGGATAAAATCTACTTTATAATCGGGAAATACCTCTTTACTATACGTCTCATATATTTTTTCTACTGATTTTAAATCCATTTCCTCATTTTCTTCAACTAAAGGACATACAATATATGCTTGTCTACCTTCTTCTAATTGTTTTCTAATAAAATTATTTACTCTATCAGTCATACTCTTATTTACTGCAAAAGTTTCTATTTTCTTTCTATTAGGTGGTAATTCATCAATTATTGAAATATCTAAATCCCCATATAAAATTAATGCTAATGTTCTTGGTATTGGTGTTGCTGTCATTACTAACACATCCGGATTTTCACCTTTTTCTGCAATCTTAGTTCTTTGTTTTACACCGAATCTATGTTGTTCATCTGTTACAACTAAGCCTAAACTTTTAAAAATAACATTATCTTCAATAATTGCATGTGTTCCAATTAAAATATCTATTTCACCATTTTTTAATCTTTCTAAAATATCTTCTTTTTTCTTTTTAGTAATTCCAGAAATTAATAACTCACATCTAATTCCTAAATCCTCTAAAATATCTCTAAAGTTTTCTAAATGCTGGCTAGCTAGGATTGCAGTAGGGGCCATTATTGCTGCTTGGTATCCTGATTTTACTGCCTTATATGCCGCACACATTGCAACAACAGTCTTTCCAGAACCAACATCTCCTTGTAGTAACCTATTCATATTTTTAGAACTTTCCATATCATTATCAATTTCTTCTAACACGCGTAATTGTGCCTTTGTTAATTTAAAAGGCAAAGTATTTATTACATCTGACATCTTAGCATTTTTAGAAAATTCTATTCCTTTAATATCATTGTTATAGCTGTTTTTAAGTTCTAAAAGTGCAAGTTGAACTGTTAATAATTCCTCAAAAACCAATCTATTTCGTGCAATATTAAAATCCTTAAACTCATCTGGGAAATGTATATGTTTAGTTGCATTATTTATATCTTCTAATTTATATTCTTTTAATAAATAATTAGGTAAGGTTTCAGGTAAATTACCATAAACTTCTTTTATCCCCGCTTCCATAATCTTTCTTAATTGATTTTGTGAAAGTTTATATGTAAGAGGATATATTGGAATAATTCTTCCTGTATTTTGCACTTTTTCTATCTCATCAAATACTGGTGAATTAAAAGTTATTTTTCCTGTTTTTGTATTTACTTTTCCAAAAAACTTATATTTTTTCCCGAACTACAAATTTATCTTTTAAATAAGGTTGATTAAACCATGTAATTAAACAACTATCAGTTTCATCTCTTACAAGTAATCTTTGCATTGTTTTTCCTTTTAGACGTATATTATTTATTTTACTGCAAACAACCCCTTCTATTAAAACCTCTTCTCCGTCTTTACAATCACATAAATACTGTGGTTTACTCCTATCTTCATATGTTCTTGGATAATATGTAATTAAATCTTTTAAAGTAAAAATTCCGAAGTTTATTTAAAAGTACTACTCTATTAGGTCCAACTCCTTTTATATATTTTACATCTTTCTTTAAATCTACCATCTAACACTCCTAATGTTTAAAATACTTTTTAATCTATTTTTAACAATTTAAAATCTAAACTATCTGCACTAACTAATTTAAACTCTATTCCAAAATGATTACCTTCTACCGCTTCTTTCATAGCCTCTCCATGTAAATGTCCATAATAACATTTTTTTATATTATATTTTAATAATATTCTTATTATATCATTTAGCTCATTATTTGTAATATTTGATTTTACAAGTGGAGGATAATGTGTAAAACAAATAATTTCTTTATTTTCTCCATATTTTTCAATTCCATCTTTAATTGAATTTTCTAATCTTAAAGCTTCTCTTTTAAGCAAACGAATACTTTCTTCATCATTTGAAATATTCCAACCTCTTGTACCTACAATTATTTTATTTTCAAATTCATATGAATTATTATGTAGAAAATCTATATTATTAAAATTATTTTCTTTTAAAAACTCTCTCATCTTATTTAAAGTTGTCCACCAATAATCATGATTTCCTTTAAGTAATATTTTTTTCCCTGGTAATTTACTTAAATACTTAAAATCTTCATCTGTATCTTTTAAATACATTGCCCACGAAAAATCTCCAGGAAGTATTACTAAATCTTCTTTTCTAACTTTTTCTTCCCAGTTTCTTTTTATTTTTTCTTCATGATTAAGCCAATTATCTCCGGAATATACTCATTGGCTTATTTTCTTTAAAAGATAAATGTAAATCACCGTATTACATAAATTGACATATATTACTCTCCTAATAATTCATTTCTTTGTTTTTCTATCTCTTCATTTAATTTTTTACCACAAAAATTACAACGATTTAATTCTTTACTACATTCATCACATATATCAGCTCTCATACTTGAGTCTTGAAATTCTTTTCCACAAATACTACAAGTATGTGGAGCTAAATCTTTTGTTGCCATATGTAATAAAGATTCACAATAATCTGTTCCGAATATTTCTTCTGCTTTCTTTTCTTTATCATTTTTCTTGCTTGCATTAGAAATCATTATACTTACTGTAATTATTATAATAATTCCAATAATTAATACTAATATTTTTCTTGGATCTAATTTTCTTCTTTTGCTACGTTTAGAACTTCCCTTTTTGCTTTTTACTTTATTAGAATTATTTTTTATATTTCCACTTTGTACATTTTTCTTTTTATTATAATCTTTTTCCATTATTAATCCTTTCATTTGTTATATTTTTAAGTTAGGAACAGCATTTAAATCTAATCTGTCTATTTTGCCATTTATAAAATTATAATATCCACTTGATGCTATCATTGCTGCATTATCAGTACATAATTTTAAATCAGGCATATATACTTTTATTCCTTCTTTTTCTAATTCTAAAAATGCTTTTCTAATATAAGAATTTGCTGATACTCCTCCTGCTAAACTAATTTTTTTCATACCAGTTTTCTTAATTGCTATTTTTACATGTTCTAATAATGTATCTGTAACATTTTTTTCAAAACTAGCACATAAATTAGCCTTATTTATTTCAGGATTTTTATGATTTATATTTATTACTGCTGTTTTTATTCCACTAAAACTAAAATCTAATGTTTCTTCTGTAAAATGTGTTTTAGGAAGTTCTATACAAGGATTTCCTTCTTGTGCTAATTTATCTACTTTTGGCCCTCCTGGATACCCTAAACCAACTACTCTTGCTACTTTATCAAATGCTTCACCGAATTGCATCATCTCTTGTTTTTCCTAATACTTCAAATTTAGTATAATCTTTAACATTTATTATCATTGTATTTCCACCGTGACATCATTACACATAAAAATGGTGGTTCTAATTCTTTATATGTTAAATAATTTGCTGCAATATGCCCTTCTATATGATTTACTCCAACTAGTGGTATATTATTTGCAAATGAAATTGCTTTTGCATATGAAAGACCAACTAACAAAGCTCCTACTAGTCCTGGTCCATATGTTACTGTTATTGCTGAAATTTCTGATATATCAACTTTTGCTTCTTCTAATGCTTTTTTATACACTCTTGATATTGCTTCTATATGGTTTCTTGATGCTATTTCTGGTACTACTCCACCATATTTTTCATGTATTGGTATTTGTGTGTCTATTATATTTGATAATATTTCTCTACCATTTTTTACTATTGCAACTGATGTTTCATCACAGCTTGATTCTATTCCCATTGTTAATATGTTTTTGCTCATTATTATTCTTTTTCCCTTCTACAATATTAAACTACAAATATTTAAAATCCATGTTGCAAGCCATGCTATTGCTGGTGATATTATTCTTCCTGCTAATCCTGAAATCCATAAGAAAATAAATATTATATAAAATATTTGCTCATTATTTATAAACCATTGTTTTGCATTATATGGTAAAAATGGTTTTATTATTTTCGAACCATCAAGTGGAGGAAGTGGTATTAAATTAAATATTCCTAAACCTACATTTGTTACTATTGCTGACTGTATAATCCCCATTATTATAATTCCTTCTGTTGAATTTAAAAAATCTCCTCCTGCAAATTTAAATATTACAAAATATATTATTCCAAATACAAATGCTAATATTATATTCATAAGAGGCCCAGCAAGTGATACTATTGCTTCACCTTTTTCCATTGACATTTTTCTTGTATAATTAGTTGGATTTACATGTACTGGTTTTCCCCACCCTATTCCTAAAAATACAAGCATTAATGTTCCTATTGGATCTAAATGTGCAAATGGATTTAAACTTAATCTTCCTTCCATTTTTGCTGTATTATCACCTAATTTATATGCAACAAATCCATGTGCAAATTCATGGAATGTTATTGCTATTAACACTCCTGGTATTCCTAACAGTAATGAAAATAATGCTCCTTCACTACTTAATAAACTTGTTAATGAAATTAATACTAATACTGCTATTAAAACATACAGTATTCTTTTATCATATGAAAAATTAAACATAATTACTCCTTTACATTTTTATTTTATAAAACTTCCCCATTTTTGTTATACACATTTTTATTTTCTATTAAACTATTAATTATAACCATATCACAAATTTTTATTATTAAATTAATGGTTTTATTGTTTATTAATTTATAGTTCCAACTTTTTAAAATATATCATATTTTATTAAAAATTTCAATTATTTAAAGCTTGTTTTAATAATTTTTATTTTCTTTTTTAATAAGGAAAGAGTAGAACTTTTATAAATTCTACTCTTTTAAGAAATATGAAATTTTTTAGATAACTGGCAATTTTATTTTAAGTTTCCAATAGTAAGATTTTGTGCTGCTTCTGTTAATACTATTGTAACTGAAGCTAAATCTTCTCCTACTGAAACTTTTACACCTTTTCCGTTTACTCCGAAAGAATTGATGTATTCTCTTACTGCAATAACATCTGCTTGTGACATTTCGTCGTTTTTATCACCAAATGTAGTTCTTATTTCATCATCTGTATAATCTTTTAATTCGATCTCAGATAATTTTCCGTTTGTTTTTAATACTTCTGGTGCTTTCATTTCTGTTACTGCAAATACTGTTGATTCTTCTCCTTCAGCTGCTGATACTGTAACTTCTTTGTTTCCAGTTAATGATGGATCTGTAATTGTTGCTGTTCCATTAGTTACTTCAACTTTCATTTCAGCACTTACATTAACACCAAGTGATTTTACTTCAACACTTCCACCTTCTGTTTTTATTGTTATTGTTCCTTTTTGTTCTGATGTGTTATCTGGTTCACCTTCAAATGTTATTGTTGCTGAACCTGCTGTTGAATTTACAAATGTTAAATCATTTGCAACTGTGTTTGCTGTAACTACTAAGTCTTTACCAGCATTTGCTTCTAAGTTTACATCTTCACTTGTTGTAACTTCTACTTTATTAATTTTAACTGTTGCTCCTGCTTCTACTTTGCAATCTTTTGTTGCTTCTACTGCTACTTCAACACCATTTGTTAAAACTATTGGTGTTTTTACAGTAGCTCCTGTTACTGTATAGATAGCTCCTGTTCCTTTTAATGTTAATGCTTTGAAATCTCCTGTTATTGTTTTGCTATAATCATTATTTGTAATTTCTACTGTTGAATTAGCAAAAACACTTCCAAAATCTCTTGTATGGTCTTGAGCAGATGCTCCACCATCTAAGTCTAATGAAACTACTGTTGCATCATCATCCATAGTTACAACGTCTCCAGCTTTTAATCCAGCAATTACATTTTTAGCTGGTTGTAATTCTGTTATTGTATTTGTATCATAGTGAACTCCGTTCATAACTATCTCGTTTCCACTAATTGCTACTTTATTTGAACCTGCTTCTTCAGCTTCTTCTAGTGTATCAGTTTTTTCTACTGAATTAAATACTGGTAAAGTTGAAATTGGATCACTATATTCTGAATTTACTTCATTTCCTTCAACTGTTGCAATTAATCTAAATGCATAGTAAGTTGTTGGGTTTAATCCATCAACTGTAACTTGATCATTTTCGTCTATTGTTACAGTTTTTGTATCAACTTTAGTATATAATGGTTTTGTTGGATCTCCTGAGAAGTTTACTGTGTGAACTTCTATTTTGTATTCAACTTCTTTATTTGGTATTTCTATTGGAGAAACATTAAATTTAATACTTGTTGATCCTTTTTTAGCTGATGTTACTTGTGGTTTTTCAACTTTGTAGAATTGATTAGATGTTACTTCTGTTGAGCTTACTGTTGCCATTTGATTATCATTTTGAATTACTCTTACTCTTGCATAGTAGATTGTATTGTTTCCAATACTAGCACTTACATCAACTTCATTTTTATCGTTTGCACAAGGTGCAATTGTTTCTACAAATTTTTCTTCTCCTTCAGTATCTAATTTGTATAAATCAATTTCATATGCTTTGAAATCATCTTTTCCATTTGGATTATCCCATGATAAGATAACTTTTCCTTCATCATTTTTTTCCATTGTTAATCCTTCTACTGCTTTTAATGATGTAACTGTAACTTCTTCTGATACTGTTGCTTCAGAATTAGTTTCTTTTTCTCCTTTAGTATCTCCTTTTACTACAACTGATACTTTATATGTTCCTGTTCCAGCTTTTTCAATTTCTGTTTTAAATGAAACATATTCATTTCCTGTTTCTTGTTCACTTATAGGTGCTCCATCTTTATATAATGTTGCTATATAAGTATGAGAATCTTTATCATTTTCATCTTTAACAAATGTGAAATTAGCATCTTCATTACCTGTTAAATCTGTTAAGTCTGGTACTTCTACTTTTGCTAATTTTGTTGCTTGTTTTACAGAAGCATTATCTTTAGCTATAATAGCTTCTTTTATACCTGATTGTGAACCATATTGGTTTTCAACAACAAAGTATACTTTATATGCTACATCTGTATCTAAATCTGTTGCTATTGTTAATCCGTCTAATTTATTGTTTTGAATATCTGCTGATTTTGTTAATTCTGTTACAGCTGGTGTATCACTTCCATCTAATGCTTCATACATATATTTTATTTTTGTAATATCACTTGCTCCCATTTTTTCTAATGAAAGTGTTGCATTTCTTGTACTTGTACGATTAGCTACTACATTTGTTACTTTTGGTTCTGTTGTATTTTTAACAACTTGAACTGTTGCTACTATTTTTTCATCTTCGTCATATAGATTTATAGTAATATTTCCTTCTGCTAATGTAGATAAATCAATATATTCTCCTTCTTTTGATTCATAATAATCTGTATGTGCTGGAATTGTTATAAGGCTCTCCTTATCTGCTGTTGTATTATCATTATCAGATGCAACCATTTTTAATGTAATTGCTTCATCTAATGTTTTCTTTAAAGATACACTTAATTTGTTCTTTGTTTGATTTTGGTTATTGATAGCTACACCGTCATTTAAAGTTATACTGTAGTTTGAATCTTCTACAACTTCTTCTTTTTCTGGTAAATTATCCATAAGTTGTGTTTCTAAACCAACTTTGTATCTTTTCATTCTATAAGAATCTGCTCCACCAATAGCTCCATCGTTTCTTCCAACATCTGCTGCTTCTCTTTGTACATCATTTAGGTCTTGTAAACTAGAAGCATATCTTTCTACTAAATATGTATCTCCTCCTGAAAGTTCTCCATCTCCGTTAACATCTCCATATACAATTATTGTATATTCTGTTCCGTCTGTTGTTGTAACTTTAGCACCTGTACCAACTCTCATATTTAAAGATGATACTGCTACACCATTAATAGTGCTTACTTTTCCTGCAAAAATGTCACTTTCTACAACATCTTTTACAGTTAAAATGTCATCTCTATTTGCTAATACAAAAGGTACTACTGTTTTTCCTTCTACTAATTTTCTATAAACAGCAACTGGATTTGTTGTAAAGTTATCCTCTACTTCTGCATTTAAATCTGCAGCATTTACTCTATTTATTCCTAAGCTACTTGTTAATAACATTCCAGCTAAAGCTACTGTTGATACTATTTTAAATTTCTTATTCAACTTTTTTTCCTCCCTTTATTTTGAATATTTTTAAAAATTATATATTATTTATATATTATTTTCTTAATTTTCTAACTACTAAAGCTCCTGCTATTGCAACTACTGCAACAACTCCTGCTATTTGGAATACTGTTATTCCTGTTTGAGGTAATTTTGTTATAACATTTCCTTCTTCATCAACTTTTGGTGCATCTGCATCTACTTTATCTCCAGCTTGTTCACTGTCTGTTGTTGTATCTCCAGGTACATTTGTATCTGGTTCATCTGGTGTTACAGGTGTTTCTGGTTCTGGGTCTACTACTGGTTCTACAACTTTTACAGATACTGTATCAACATCTAAACCTTCTCCGTTTATTGTGTCTAATCCACTAGCAACAAAGCTTGCTGCGTCTGTATTTTCTTTAGCTACAAATGTATATGTTACATATGTTGTTGTGTCTGTAGCATGTGCTCCTGAAAGTTCTACTTTTCCTGCTACTGTATCATTTACTGTTAATTCTATATCTGATGCAGTTGATACATATTCAAAACTATTTGCATCGTATGTTAATTTTAAATCTACATATGGTGTTGCTTCAAATGAAACTGTTACTTTTACTTCTTCTCCTTTATTTACTTCTTGTGCACTTGCACTTATTGATGCAGCCATTACTTGGCTTGCCATTACTCCTATAATTACTACTAACGCGATTAATGTTCCTATTACTTTATTTTTCATTTTTAATATCATTCCTTTCTTATTTTTATAATCTTATGTACTTTTTATTAATACACTTTTATGCTTTTAGCATCATATTTCTCTTGCCTTACATATAAGTCTAGTTAATCCACCAGGATTACATGTTATCAGAGTTACTTCTTTTTTTCCATCTTGGTTTTGATCTAAACAAGATAAATCTGTTGGCTCACAAGAATATTTATCATAAATTTGATAATCTATTCTTTCTTTAGTTTCTCTTGTAATTATATAAAATTGTTCACCAATTTCCATTTCATCAAGTCTTTTTAGAATGTTACTCCAATTATGTCCACATATACAGAAGTTTCCAGGCTCATTAATATCTATTTGTGGTGGATAAAATTTAGTTACTCCTAATTTTAGTGATTCATTTTCTGTTTTACTTAAAACATTTTGCCTTACACCAATTTTTTCAATAACTAGTTGTCCAAGCACATCATATCCTCCTAATTTTTCTGGTATATCGACATCTTCGTATTTCTTTTCTTCGACTTCTTCTTGAATAGTATTTGTTGTATTTTGAGGGGTGTTACTTAGCTCTGCCGATGTATTTATTTCTTGTTCATCATCTTTTTTCTCACTAAGCATATTTACAACAAAAAATACTATTATCATAATTACAAAAATTACACCAACTACTTTTTTCTTATTTATCTTTTTTTTAATTGCTCTTCTTCCTCGATGATATATAACTCTTTTCACATCTTCCTTATTCACCTCCTTATTTTCTTAGTGCAATAATTTCCTTAACAATATTTATGGTTAAGAAATTAATAAAACTTTTTATTACTGAAACAACTTAAAGTAGCTTTCTTATTTTTATTTTTGTTTTAACCTGTTTCAGATTATTCATTTATTATTTTAACCTAATTCAGGTTGTAAGTCAATAGTAATTTGAAAATATTTTAAAATATTTTTATAAGGTTGAAACTATTAATATTTCAACAAATTTTCAATTTTTATATAATTTTTCACTTAATTTTTTTGATAAAATTTTATTTTTTGACAAACATATGAAAAGGAGAATTAATAATATGAATAAAAAATACGAAAAATCTTATGAAAGAATTAGAGCATTAAGAGAAGATAATGATTTAACACAAAAAGAAATAGCTTCAATATTAAATATGTCTCAAACTGGATATTCAAAATATGAAACTGGTGAAAATGATATTCCTACTAAAATATTAATAGATTTAGCTAAATATTATAATACATCTATTGACTATTTACTTGGAATAACTGATATAAAAGAACCTTATCTTCGTTCTAATAAAAAATTAAGAGAATAATTAAAATAAAAAGCAAAAAAGAAAAAGTACAAATTATATACTTTTTCTTTTTTATTAAGTGCTTTTTTATTACATGTTTAGCGGTTTCATCGTAGGGAATAGTAATACATCTCTTATTGATGCTGAATCTGTTAATAACATTACTAATCTATCTATTCCTATACCTTCTCCTCCTGTTGGTGGCATACCATATTCAAGTGCATTAACAAAATCTTCGTCCATCATACCTGCTTCATCGTCACCATTTTCTCTTGCTCTTATTTCTTCTTTAAATCTTTCATATTGGTCTATTGGGTCGTTTAATTCTGAGAAGGCATTTCCATATTCACGACCTCCAATAAATGCCTCAAATCTTTGTGTTAATCTTGGATCATTGTCACACTTTTTAGCAAGTGGTGATATTTCTATTGGATAATCATATATAAATGTTGGTTGTACTAATGTTTTTTCCACATATTCATCAAAGAATAAGCTAATTACATTTCCTCTTGTTTCTTTTCCTTTTGGAATTTCTATATTTCTTTCTTTTGCTAATTTAACTGCTTCTTCATCAGTTTCAATAGTATTAAAGTCTATTCCTGTTACTTCTTTTATGCTATCTATCATACTAATTCTTTTCCATTTTCCACCAAGTTCTATTTCTGTTCCTTGATATGTTATTTTAGTTGTTCCACATACTTTCATTGCGCATCTTTGGAATATTTCTTCTGTTATGTCCATCATGTCATGGTAATTTTGATATGCAGCATAAAATTCAATTGAAGTAAATTCTGGGTTATGTCTTATATCCATACCTTCATTTCTAAATATTCTTCCTATTTCATATACTTTATCATATCCACCAACTATTAGCCTTTTTAAGTTTAATTCTGTTGCTATTCTTAAATACATATCTATATCTAATGTATTATGATGTGTAATAAATGGTCTTGCAGTTGCTCCACCTGATATTGTATTTAATATTGGTGTTTCTACTTCTAAATATCCTTTTTCATTTAAGATATTTCTTATTTCGTTTATTATTTGTGTTCTTTTAATAAATGTTTCTTTTACTTCTGGATTCATTATTAAATCTACATATCTTTGTCTATATCTTAAATCCACATCTTTTAGCCCATGGAATTTTTCTGGAAGTGGCCTTAAAGATTTAGAAAGTAATGTAACTTCTTTAGCATGAACTGAAATTTCTTCTGTTCTTGTTTTAAATACAAAACCAGTAATTCCAATTATATCTCCAATATCCCATGTTTTAAATGCTTTATAACTTTCTTCTCCTAAATCATTTATACTTACATAACTTTGGATTTTTTCATCACAATCTTGAATTGTACAAAATGATGCTTTTCCCATTATTCTTTTTGCTATTATTCTTCCAGCTACCGTTACGTCTTTGCCCTCAAATTCTTCATATTTTGATTTTATTTCTCCTGCTGTATTTGTTCTATCAAATTTTGTTATTTTATATGGATCTTTTCCTTCCTTTTGTAATTCAAATAATTTTTCTCTTCTTATTTGCATTAAATGATTTATATCTAATTCTTCTGCTTGATTGTTATTATTTTCTGACATTTTAACCTCTCCTAACTTATTTCTATTTTAGTTACCAGATAACTTACTTTTTTACAACAATATTATAAATTCTACCTGGTACATAAATGTCTTTTACAACATTGTTATTTTCATGTAATTTTATTACTCTTTCATCATTTTTTATTACTTCTAACATTTCATCATTGCTCATCTCAGCCCCTACACTTACACAGAATTTTAATTTTCCGTTTAATTGTACAGGTATATCTTTCTTTCCTCCGCTTAATTCTTTTTCTGAAACTTGTGGCCATTTTTGATTATATACAAATTCTTCTTTGCCAAGTTTTTGCCACTCTTCTTCTGCAAAATGTGGTGCTAGTGGTGCAATTACTGTTATTAATGTCTCTACTGTTTTTGCTAAGATTTCTACATTTATATCTTTTTCTTTCATATAGTCATTTATAGCATTAGATAATTCCATACTTCTTGCTATTGCTGTATTAAATCTAAAATCTTCAATATTTTCTGTCATTAATTTTATTGTCTGGTTTTTAGTTCTAAGTAATTCTTTTTCTTTATCACCTATACTATTTGTTCCTTTATTTTCTTTACAAATTGCTTTTGAGTCTTCTACTAGTTTTTCTACTCTTGTAAAGAATTTTGCCATTGCCTCTATTCCTTTTTCATTCCATGGTCCACCTTGTTTATAGTCAAATCCGAACATTAAATACATTCTAAATACATCTGAACCATATTCATCAATATATTCTTCTGGTGATACTGTATTTCCTTTACTTTTACTCATTTTATTTCCATCTGGTCCCAATATCATTCCTTGATGTACTAATCTTTTAAATGGTTCATCAAAACTTAAATATCCTAAATCTCTTAATGCTTTTGTCATAAATCTTGCATATATTAAATGCATTGCTGCATGTTCTTTTCCTCCAACATATACATCTACTGGATCTATTTTATTTACTATATCTTTATTAAATGCTTCTTTATCATTTTTAGCATCTGGATACCTTAAATAATACCAAGATGAACATACAAATGTGTCTAAAGTGTCTGCTTCTCTTGTTGCTTTTCCTCCACATTTCGGACAAGTACAATTCATAAATTCTTTTGATTTTTTAAGTGGTGATTCACCATCTGGTTTAAATTCTACATCATATGGTAATAATACTGGTAAATCTTCTTCTGGAACTGGTACTATTCCACATTTATCACAATAGATAATTGGAATAGGTGCTCCCCAATATCTTTGTCTTGATACTAGCCAATCTTTTAATCTATAATTTGTTGTTAATCTTCCTTTTCCTTCTTTTTCTAAATCTTGTGTTATTTTTCTTCTTGCTTCTTCTGAGCTTAATCCATCATATTTTCCACTATTTATTAAAATACCTTTTTCAGTAAATGGTAATTTTGTTTCTTCTCCACTTGATGATTTTACAACTTCTTTTATTGGTAATTTATACTTACTTGCAAATTCATAATCTCTTTCATCATGTGCAGGTACTGCCATAACATAACCTGTTCCATAATCTTCTAATACATAGTCTGCTATCCATATAGGCACTTTATCACCATTTACAGGGTTTATCGCATATCCTCCTGTAAATACTCCTGTTTTTTCTTTATCTACTGCTAATCTTTCTATTTCGCTTAATTTAGAAGCTTTGTCAATATAATCTTCTACTTCTTTTTTGTGTTCTTCAGTTGTTACTTTTTTTACTAGTTCGCTTTCTGGTGCTAAAACAACATATGTTACGCCATTTAAAGTGTCCGCTCTTGTTGTGAAAACTGTTATCTTTTCTCCTGATGTAGTTTCAAATACTATTTCACTACCTTCTGATTTTCCTATCCAATTTGTTTGTACCTTTTTAGTTGATTCTGGCCAATCTAATTTACTTAAATCTTGTAATAATTCTTCTGCATAATCTGTTATTTTGAAAAACCATTGTGCAAGTTTCTTTCTTTTTATTTCTGAACCACATCTTTCACATGTTCCATTTATTACTTGTTCATTTGCTAAAACAGTTTTACAACTATCACACCAATTAACAGGAGCCTCTTTTTTATACGCAAGCCCTGCTTTATACAATTGTAAAAATATCCATTGTGTCCATCTATAATAATCAGGCATACATGTCTCTACCATATAGTCCCAATCATAACTTGCTCCCATTTCTTCTAATTGTTTTCTCATTGCTGATATATTTTTCTTTGTTGAATCTTCTGGATGTATTCCTGTTTTTATTGCATAATTTTCTGCAGGAAGTCCGAATGCATCAAATCCCATTGGATGAAATACATTATATCCTTGCATCTTTTTAAATCTTGCAAATGAGTCTGATGGTCCATAGTTAAACCAATGCCCTAGGTGTAATTTTGCTCCTGAAGGATATGAAAACATCTCTAAACAATATAATTTTTCCCCTTTTCCATTTATATCAAATTTATATGCATTTTTTTCTTTCCATTCTTTTTGCCATTTCTCATCTACTTTTTTTGAATATTCCATAAATAGTCAACTCCTACTTTTAAATTTCTACGTATATTTTTATCACAAAACACACTATTTGTCAATGAGAAAAAAGGGGACGGAGAATTTTTGTCTCATTTTTTCATTAAAAATTATAAAAATTAAATCTATATCACTTTTACGTTTTAATAAATTTTTATATAAATATTTATTGTTTAAATGGATGTTTCGTTACTTGCTGTAAAGTACCTAGGTACTGCTCTAATCTCTCTTATTGTTGGATTCGTGATTTGCTTCTTAGCAGCTTTAGGTTATACTACATATATTCGTTTCCAGGATAAGAAAAAAGAGATTGAAGTTCCCACAACAAAAGAACAACTTCAATCTAAAACCAATGAGTAAGGCTTCAAGCCTTGCTCTTTTTTATTTTATATTTTATAAATTTTTTATTGTTTTTTATTAGTTTTCCACTCAAAAAGCACCAAAACTGGTGCTTTAATTTTTATTATTCTGCTGATTCTTCAGTTTGTTCTGGAGCTTCATAAGCATCTAAAATAGCTTTTTGAATTTTCTCTCTAGTTTCAGCATTAATTGGATGAGCTATATCTTTAAATTCTCCGTTAGGAGTTTTTCTGCTAGGCATAGCTATAAATAATCCATTTTGGCTTTCGATAACTTTAATATCGTGAACTGCAAATTCGTTATCGAATGTTACAGAAGCAACTGCTTTCATTCTGTTTTCTGAATTTACCTTTCTTAAACGTACATCTGTAATTTGCATTTTATGCCCCTCCTTAAGTTAAAATATTTCGTACACATAGTTTATTTTCTTATGTACAATTATATTATTCTTCATAAAAAAATTTTTTCCTTCTTTTTTTTACAAAAAAATTAAAATTTATTAAATTAACAATTATTTTATATTAATTTTTTTAAAATTAAATGCTAAATTGTAACTTTTATTTAATTTTTTAATATTATATGATGTAAAACACTTGAATTTTTAATGATAACATTATATAATTTGTTATCATAAAAGGAGTTGTTATTTATGCCAAACATTGAACATATAAAAAAATATAAAAACATACATATGATAGGAATCGGCGGTATTAGTATGAGTGGTATAGCCGCAATTTTACAAAACTGGGGATTTAATGTAACTGGTTCTGATACATCTGATTCAGAAGCTGTTCAATTATTATTAAAAAAAGGAATAAAAGTTGTTATTGGACACAGCATTGAAGATGTAAGAAATTCCGATGTTGTTGTTTATTCTGCTGCTGTAAAACAAGATGATCCAGAAATGTTAGAAGCAAAAAAACTAGGCATTCCAACAATAGAAAGAGCAGACTTTTTAGGAGAAATTACACGTTGTTATAAAGACACTATTTGTGTATCAGGAACGCACGGAAAAACTACTACAACATCCATGATTTCTTTATGTTTTCTTGAAGGTTTAAAAGATCCAAGTATACAAGTAGGAGCTTTATTAAAGCCAATTAGTGGAAATTATAGAGTTGGAAATAGTGAACATTTCATAATTGAAGCTTGTGAATATGTTGAAAGTTTCTTAAAATTTAGTCCAAAAGCAGAAATTATTTTAAACATTGATAATGATCATTTAGACTATTTTAAAACATTTGATAATATAAAAAATGCTTTTATAAAATATGTAAAACTTTTACCAAGTGATGGTGTTTTAGTAATAAATGGTGATGATAAAAATTGTTTAGATTTACCAAAATATACTGGAGCTAAAGTTTATACATATGGAATTGATAATGAAAACTCTGATTTTGTGGCAAAAAATATTGTCTTTGACAACGACGGTTTTCCAGAATTTGATGTTTATTATAAAAATGAATATTTTATGAAAGTAAAACTTTCAGTACCTGGTCGCCATAATGTTTTAAATTCTTTAGCTTGTATTGCACTATGTACAGAATATGGTATAGAAAAACAAGACATTGCAATTAGCTTAGAAAGATTTACAGGAGCTCATAGAAGGTTCGAATTTAAAGGTAAAATAAACAAAACATCAAGTGTATATGATGATTATGCACATCACCCAACAGAAATAAAAGCAACGTATAACTCTTTAAAAAATAAAAAATACAATAAATCATGGGTTATATTCCAGCCACATACTTATAGTAGAACCAAAACTTTACTTGATGACTTTGCAAAAGCATTAATTGATTTTGATAATATTATTATATTAGATATATACGCAGCACGTGAAAAAAATACATATAATATATCTTCTAAAGATTTAGTAAATAAAATTAAAGATTTAGGAAAAGATGCTAAATATATTCCTGATTTTGAAGAATGTGCTAAATATGTTAAAAGTAATATAAAAGACAATGATATTGTAATAACATTAGGTGCTGGAACAGTAACAGATATTGGACCAATGCTTATTAATTAAAAAAAATTAAAGAAGACTATTGAAAATTTATTTTTCACTAGTCTTTTCTCTTCCTTTTACATACTATTCATCACTATTTTCTCAAAAAAAATTTATTACACACCTTACTTTAATTGTAACACTGTACAAACTTCACAATGCTTACTAAACGGAAATAAATCGATTGGCTTTATCATCTTAATATCATAAATTTCCTCTAACTTTGCTAAATCTCTAACTAAACTTGCAGGATTACAGCTAATATATACTATTTTTTTAGACTTTATTTTTAATATATTATCTACACTCTTATTATCTAAGCCCTTTCTTGGAGGATCTATCATAATAACATCTGGGATAATCTTTTTATTATTTATTAAATCATCTAAAATGTTTTCTACATCACCTGCAATAAACTCTGTATTATTAATATTATTTAGTTTAGCATTTTCTTTAGCATCTTTTATAGCCTCTTCTACAATTTCTATGCCATAAACCTTTTTTGCATACTTTGCCATAAAAATTGAAATAGTACCAATCCCACAATATAAATCAAAAACAATATCATCTTTAGAAATTCCCGCTTCTTTAACACCTATATTATATAATTTCTCTGCCTGGATAGGATTTACTTGGTAAAAAGAAAGTGGTGATATTTTAAACTTATAATCTCCTAAAACATCTTGTATAAACCCATTACCATACAAATTAATATTTTTATTCCCCATAATAATATTAGTATTTTTCTTATTTATATTTTTAACAATAGTTTTAACATTAGGAAATTTCTCTAAAACATCTTTTATCAACTCTTTTTCTTTAGGAATACTTTGTCCATTTATAACAATAATTAGCATAATCTCATTAGTTCTTATCCCAACTTTTGTAACAATATGCCTAACTAACCCTTTACCAGTCTTTTCATCATATACAGAAATATTATTTTCTTTAATAAAATCCAAAACAAATTTAGCCAATTTTTGGCTTTGTTTATTTTGAATAAAACACTCCTCAATTGGAATAATTTCATGTGTTCTATTTGCAAAAACTCCAATTACAAGATTGCCATTTTTATCTATTCCTACTGGATATTGGGCTTTATTTCTATAAAAATAAGGTTCTTCCATACCAAGTGTTTTTTCTACATTAACTTTATTTTTTAAGGTTTTATTTACTAAACTTTGAACAGCATTTTGTTTCATCTCTAAAGTCTTTTTATACTCTACATGCCTTAAATCACAACCACCGCAACGTTTATAAGTTAAACAATCTGGCTCTCTTCTATATTCTGATTTTTCTATAATTTCTAAAACTTTGCCATATGCATATGATTTTAAAACCTTAACTATTAAAATCTTTACTTTTTCACCTTTAATACAATTAGGTATAAAAATCGTAAAATTATCAATTTTAGCAATACCTTCACCTTCAAAACCATTATCTATAATATCTACTATATATTGTTTATTTTTTTCTATTTGCATCTTTTTTACCTTTCTACTGTTTTTGGGGACGGGGTCAAAAAACAGTTTTTAAATAATTATCTATATCTTCTAAATTTTTCTCATCTACAAAACTTGCTCCTTCATTAAACACTTTAAGTAATTCTTTATTTTCTTTTTCTTTACTTTCCAATGCTTTTCCTACAATTTTTACAACAAATTTATTAAATCCTTTTAATTTATTAAAATCAATTCCACCTCTTAAGTAAAATAACTTTTCTTTTTCGATACCATTTCCAGAAACCAATGTATTTATATAATTTTCATCCTTAGGAAATGCTCCTACTGCTCCATAACAAATAACATCATATTTATTTTTTACTTTATTTATACCTGTAATATTTCCAGCACAAATCCAAGCTAAATAAGCTATTTTATCATTTTTATTTAGTTTGTTTTTAATTTCTTTTAAATTATAACATGGTACATTTATTTTTTTAGATAATATTTTTGCATATTCTTTTGTAAAACCTGTTTTACTATTATACACAATCGCTTTAATCAAAAACATCTACCTCCCTTTAGATTATATAATAACATAAATTGTAAACTAAAACAATTATTAAATAACAAAAATAAAAAGAGACAAAAAGCATAGAAAACTTTTATTGTCTCACATTATCTATTATTTCTTTTGTTAGTTTTGTTTTATCATTTTTTTCTACTATAAAAATAATAACTCCAACTACTATAAATATTAAAGCATATAACACTACACCAATTTTCCAATTGCCTTCTACTATACTTGACCCTGCAACTGTTGAAGACACAATTGATGGTATCCTTGCAAATGTTGATATTATTAAAAACCTTAGAGGTTTTATAGGAAGTAGACCTGCTACATAAACAAGTAAATCTTTTGGTGTTCCTGGTATTAAAAACAATATTAACATTATATATTCTATTTTTTTAGGATTTTTAAACATTTTACTATTTTCTAACTTTTGTATTTTTTCTTCACTACACACCCCATATACAAATCCTCTTCCTAATTTCCTTACTGTAAAAAATATTAAAGCTGTTACTAAAAATACAGATAACAATAAAAATATCGTTCCACCTACTGCCCCATAGCACATCCCTGCTAAAATCTCTATTGGTTCACCTGGAAGTATTGGAAGCAATATTTGTACTCCTTGTAATCCTAAAAGTATAAAAATCCCTCTTACCCCTGATGATTGTATTTCTTCTTTAAAAACTTCTCTTCCTTGTTCGTCAAATAAATTTCTTACCATTGGGAATAAATATATTGTAAGTAAAACTAACAATAAAATTGTTACGACCAATGCTCCTATTTTTAATCCTTTATATTTTTTCTTATCTTCTCTATTTTTATTCTCTTCCAAAATTTTATATCTCCTTTGCACCAGAATATATTTTATTTAAAACTTCATCTGGATAATATTTATCTAAAAATATTCCTATATTTGTTTTAGCTTCTACATTTTCCTTTCGTTCTACTTGCCTAAAACACGCCATACCAGACAATATTATATCAAATAATATAAATATTGCAAGAAGCACTGTTATTATTTTATACCACTTTTTATTGTAAAAATTATCTATTTTTTCTAAATATGGTTTTATATACTTCATAAAAAGTATACCACCTATTCCCCAATATATACAATGCAATATGCTTGTTCTTCCATTTAAATTAAACCATAAATTATGGTAATCCCAAGAAACTGTACCAAAAAATACTTCTTGCATATATGAAAATACATACTCGGTAATACCACCTAAAAACATACTAAATAAAAATATTTTCAACCAATTTTTACTTTTAGGTATTACTAAGTAATAAACAACTAACCCTGCACCATATACTTGTGAAAAAGGTCCATAAATTAATCCTTGTTTTGACACAAAATGCCCATTTTGAACTAATCCAACTACCATTTCTAACAAATAACCAATTACACTACCTATTATAAATACCCAAAATATTTTCACTATTTTTCTTAAAGTTTTATTTTTTTCATCTTTTACATTATTAGTTTCTACTTTTACATTTTTTTCTATATTTTCCATATCCATCCCTCAAGAATATTATAACAATGTTTATTTATTAAAACCATTTATTTTTTCTTAATTTTCTTTTTAGAAAACCTTAAGAAAAAGAACCTCATTTTGAAGTTCTTCTATACATATTACCTATAATCCATATTAACAACTAAATATTGTGTACCCTCAATTCTTGTAAATCCATTTTTCTCATAGAATTTTATTAATTCTTCTATTTTTCCTTCATCTCTTTGAGCAATCATTTCTTTTCCCTTTCTTTCAAATGGATTTGCAAGTAAAACAAGGCAACCAGGTCTCAATTTCAAAATATTTCTAATTAACCTTGGTAATTCTCTTACTATAGTACTTCCTATTCCTTGATGTCTATATTTTTCTTCTATGAAAATTTCATCAATATATATAACATCTGTATACATCCCTATATATTCGCTATTGGGCTCATCATCTTCATCAAATAAATAGTGGTATACTCCTTGTTTTTCAGAATCGATTAAATCAAATAACATAAAATTACTCATACCAACTTCTTCTGCCATACAAACATCCATATAAGTCATTTCTACTTTTCCTATATGTTCTTTCTTTTCTAAATCCTCATCAGTTTTAAAAATATCAAGAAAAAACATTTGATTTACTAAACTTTCATCTGACACACTTAAATCTAATTCATTTTTTACAATATCTCCAAAGGCTTGTCCTCCGCCGCCTCCTTCTATTAAAATATCTTCCATCTATCTCATCTCCTAATGTTAAATCTATTTTTCTTTATTTTACATCTTTATATTTTTTCAAAACAACTGCACTAACTATAATAGAAATAATAGCTACAAAAATACAAATTACAATAAATTCACTTTTACCTGTTTTGGGTAAATTACTTCGTACTTTACTTTCATTTATAGAACTACTATTATTTGTCTTTGTAATATTTTGATATGTATTATTATTTCTATTATTTTGATTTACACTGTTTTGATTACTATTAGAATTAGTAATAGGAATAACATTTTGTGTTCCTCCAGTAGATGTATTAGAATTGGTAGATGGTGTATTGTTATTATTGCTGTTATTATTGTCATTATCAATACTAGGAACTTCGACCACATCATCAGTCTCTTCAGCTGTAACAATTAAACGCATACTACCATCATCATTACTAGTCGATAATGTAATACCCATTTTACCTCCAGTATCCCTTTCCATAAATGATGTATCACTATCTGAAGTTTCATAAACATTAGAAACTTTATAATTAACAACATTATCATTAATATCAGTTATAATAATATAATCTCCAACAGAAAGTTCATCTATATCAGAAAACATTGTACCATCTTGTAAGTTATTACCAAGAATCACAGTATTTCCAATTTGATTAATCCCAACACCATATTGAAGTATAACAGAAACATCTAATTTACCTTTAGTCGCTGGACCATCAAGTATTGGTATGTTTAAAGAAATTTTAGGTATTTGAATATTTCCGAACAACATCAAACCCTTGATACGTACTTTCTAAACCATATACATATTGAAAGCTAAAAAATATAGAAACTAATAAAAGTATAAATAAAACTTTAAATAATAACCTTTTCATTTGAATACCCCTTTATATATTTTTTAAGTAGGTCCTTAAAACTTTTAAGCACCTACTTTTGATACTTAACTATTTGTGGAAATGTTTATACCAATCTTTATTCTGACTTCTTCTTCCTCCTTATCTCATCAAGATAACTCTCTTTAATCAAAGTAGCTGTAACTTTTCCATCTTCATGAATAGTTACATCAATCCAATCATACCAGTCTAACAAAGAAGATTCGTCTAAAACACGTACTCTTGCTTCTTTTCCTTTTTCGGTATAAAGCCTGCCACAATAAGTCTCCACATTTAGTCCTTTCTCTTAAAGCTATAAATATATAGCTTTTACCATAACTGCTTAAATAACAGCAATAAAATTATATAATAGATTATGTTAAATTGCAAGAAAATTGTAAGTAATTTTTTAGATTAGGTGGTTTTACGTAGGGAACATGAAGGGTAGTAAAACCACCGGTAAAGCGTAGCTTTGAAGCTAAAAAATTACTCCAGTTCCCTGTCTCCAAAGGTCTGTCCCGAATGCGACATTTATGTGTGCAAAGGAAACGTCCCTATTTGTACAATTTCTCTAAAACAATCAAAAACATAGCATGAGACCAGCCAAGGCCAATAACCCAATTAGGTTTCAAAGTAGAATTATCCACTTGCTCTCCCAAGAAATAGTGTTTTCCACAAGTCTTCACAACAAAATCAAAAGTCTCTTTTGCTTTTTTCTTCTCTCCACTTTCCAAGTAATATAAAGTCATCCAAAGATTTGCAATAGGCCAAGGATTACCATTCATATAATGGTCACCTTCAAATCTTTGATACCCTCCAGTATAAGTACGCAAATGTAAATTAATACTCTCAACAGTATTTTTGACCTTATTTTCTTTAGCAGAAAAAACATTAAAAGGAGTAATTGCACCCAAAATACTAATATCCATTTTCCTGTCACTTAGATTTCTAACATATGACTTCTTATTTTCATCATATAAATTATTTTCAATAAACTCTTTAATACCTCTTCTAATTTTTTCAATTTCTCTCTCGTTTTTTTGTATTTTTTCTTCCTTTAGCCTATTATTCTCAAAATCAGAAACATTTTTGCCAAGTGCTCTATAGATTCCTAGCATACTTTCAAAAGCAGCATAAATACTAGCAAGAGAATACAAATGAATACCTTCATTCATTTCCCATAAATCATAACTTACATGGTATTTATGTTCTCCACCTCTTCTTGATTTTGCCTCTTCTTCTATCTCATCTTTTACAACATCACGTTTTTCTTCATCAATGCCACTAACTTCTATCCAATCTTCTACATATTTTTTCAAGAAATCTATTGCTTTTTCACACATACGAAGATTATCTTTTAAGAATTTCTCAGACTTTGTAACCTTATAATGCTCATAAACACCATAAACAACACTCGCAGTTTCGTCTACTTGGTATCCCCAACAAGGAGCAAGCTTCCCATCTGTGAAAAATCTTTGTTCCCACATTCCGTTCTTACTTTGTGTTTTCTTACAAAAAACTTTATAAAACTTTTCAGTTTCTTTTTCCATTTTTACAATATCCATAGCTTTTGTTACAAAAACAGCATCTCTTGGCCAGCAATAAGCATACCTTCCACATTTTGTAAAATCTTCATCTATTTCAGGTGAAGCAATTATACCTCCTGTTTCTGGATTCGTAAGTAGTGGAAATAATAATATACTTCTTTTATAAATTTCAAAAATTCTTTCTTCATAACTATTTTCTGGTTCTTTTAAACTAAGTCCGTTGTGCGATTTTAGATATTTTCTCCAATAAGCTTTAGTACTTGTATATTCTTTATTAAAGTCTATTTTAGTAATTCTATCTATCTCATCCTCCATATCAGATATATTTCTATTTTCATCAACTAACATACATATTTCTAAAACTTTCTTCTCTTGTGGCTTTATTGTACCTAAATCAAAACAAATACTACTGTCTTTTGACATTCCAATATAATCTTTATCATGAATATCACAAGTTTTTATTGTATCATAACTTCCATTTATTTGATGACTTGTAATTTTTGCTTGTTTTGCAAATGTAGAAACTGTAAAATCATGTGCATATTGTAACATTCCATTATCTAATATTTTACAAGAAACATGATTATTCTTATCTGATAATAGTTCTGAATGTATATAAAATTTAGTATCTAAATCTATTTTACTTTCATTTATAAACTCATATCTTTTAGATAATACATTTTCTTTTAATAATATAAAATCTGTTTGTAATATTTTTAAATTAAAATATGTGTTTGTTATTTCTGTATTTAATATATTTGTATCTGTATCATAATATTGTTTATATACATTATTAATATCATCATGTAAATAAATCAAATCTGATTGATTTACCTTCACTCCTGTATGGAAAAAATTTATATATTGTCTATTATCTTTACTTGGAAAATATAATCTTTGTAATTCTCCTTTTTCAGTAAAGGTTGCTATCATATTTTTGTTTCCTACTATTGCTTCATTTAAATATTTATTGCTCATTTGTTTTTCTCCTTTTTAACCTTCTATTACATTTAGTATTTGTTTTTCTAAATCTTTTATCTTTTCGTTTATTCTAAATATATCCTCATCTCTTAAGTTTTCATCTTCTACATCTTTTCTTACATATTCATCCATATCTTGAATTTCTGATTTTAGTTTTTCTAATCTTTCTAAAATCTCTGTTCTCATTGTTTTGCTTGCTTTTCTTTCTATCTTATTTGTCATTTCTACTGATGTATCTAATACATCATATGTCTCTCCAAAGTCTGGTATAATTACTGGAATTTTTGTTTCATCTTCTATCTTATCTCTTAATACTTCTTGTGATTCTATTTCTCCATGTACTAAAAAAATATTTTTTGGTTTTTTTATAAATGAATATATAAAATTCATTAATCCTTCTTGGTCAGCATGTCCTGAATATCCTTCTATATATTCTATCCTTGCGTTTACTGCAAATTCTTCACCGAATATTTTTACAGTTTTTGCTCCATTTACTATATTATATCCTAATGTTCCTGGTGCTTGGTATCCAACAAAAAGTATTGTTGATTTTGGGTTCCAGATATTATGTTTTAAATGATGTTTTATTCTTCCTACTTCACACATACCACTAGCAGATATTATTATACTTGGTCTTTCATCTTCATTTAATGCTTTTGACTCATCTGCTGTTCTTGTAAAATGAAGTCCTGGAAATTCAAGTGGGTTATCTCCTCTTAATATTTCTTTTCTTATTTCTGGTTCAAAAAGATTTGTATTTTCTCTAAATACTTCTGTTGCAGATATTGCTAGTGGACTATCTACATATACATTTGCTTTCATTAATGTTTTATATTTCCTTGCAAATTCTTCATCATCTTTTTCATCTTTTAATCTATTTATTTCATATAAAATTTCTTGTGTTCTTCCTACTGCAAATGATGGTATTACTACAGTTCCACCATTGTCTAATGTTTCTGATACTATATTTAAAAAGTCTTCAGCTTTTTTGTCATTTCTTAGATGTAATCTACTTCCATATGTTGATTCCATAACTAAGTAGTCTGCATCTTCTATCATTGTTGGCGAATCTAAAAGTGGTATGTCATTATTTCCTAAGTCTCCTGTAAAGACTACTTTTTCTTCTTTTTCATTTTCTTTTACCCATAATTCTATTATACTTGAGCCTAGCATATGTCCCGCATCATTAAAACGAACGTGAATTTCTGGTGTTATTTCTATTATTTCATCATATTGTACTGGCTGAAATATTTCTAAACATCTTAATGCTTCTTCTGCTGTATACATTGGTTCTATTTCAGGTAATCCTTTTCTTATTCTTTTTTTATTTTTCCAAGATGTTTCCATCTCTTGGATATGTCCGGCTATCTGGTAGCATTAAAGTGCATAAATCACATGTTGCTTTATGTGCATATACTTTATTCCTAAATCCTTCTTTATATAATTTTGGTATTCTTCCTGAATGGTCAATATGTGCATGTGTTAAAAGCATGAAATCTATTGTTTTTGGATCATATTCAAACTCTTCTAAATTTTTTGCTTCTAATTCTTTATTTCCCTGCCACATTCCACAATCTACTAAAAATTTTTTACCGACAAGCTTCTACTAAAAAGTTAGAACCTGTAACTGTTTTTGTTGCTCCTAAAAAAGTTATCTTCATAATTTCCTCCTTGATTTATTAACAAAACGGTTTTACTTTTACATTAAATCTTATTGCTAAATCTTTTTTATTCATAATCTTACTGTTTTTCATTTTTCTTTTTTCTCCAATGCCATTTCCATCAAATACTTGAATATAATATTCTTCTTTTGAAATATTTTTATTTTCTGTATTATTTTTATTTATATTTTTTTCTTTTTCTCTTTCTCTTATTAGTTTTATTTCTATATCTTCTATATTTAAATTTCTGTTTTCAAATATTACTTTTAATAATTCATAATTTATTTCTTCTTGTTTAGAAAATTCTTCTATAACTTTTAATTTATGTGCTTTTTCTAACACTTTTTTTATTTCTTCTTCAATTTCTTTTTGTAAATTTTTTTCTTCTAAAATATTATTTTTATTATTATATGGTATCATTAAATAATATCTAAATTCATACATTAATTTTATCATTTCTTGTTTTGAATTACATTTTTCAATTTTTATATCAAAACATTTTATAAACAATTTTTGTATTTTGAGTTTTAATTCTTCTATTTCTTTATCAATATCATTACTATCTGAGAATTTTAAATATTTAATTTTTGTCTCTAATTCCTTTTTATATTTCACAAATTTTTGTGGGTTTAACATATTATTTAATTTTTCTAATTTTTGTAACTTCTCATTTCTTTCTTCTACCATCATTTTTGATAAAATTCTCATACTAAATATTTTTTCTTCTAATGCAAGTTCTTCATTTCGTCTTTCATATTCTTGTTCTAATAAATGTTTATTATTTATTGTTTCATCAATTAATCTTATCTCTTCTGTTATTATTCTTTTTTCTTCAGTAATTTTTTCAACAAATTTTTCACTATCTTGTATTTTTATTAATTCATCTTCTACCTTTTCTTTTTCATTTAACATTTTTTCTTTTGCTTTTCTATCAAATTTCATTTCTATATAAACAGATATTTCTTCTAATAATTTTATTATTTCTTTTGCCATTTCTTTTCCATATAATTTTTCTAATCTTTCTTTAAAAATCTGCATATAGTCCATGATAGATTCTTTGTTATATACCCATTTATTCATAAAGTCATTTCCAACTAAAAATATTAAATTTTGATATATCAAATTATGTGTTATACTTTCTATTTCTTTTGGTATGGTTGTCCATGAGTATCCATTAAAATCTCTTAGTGGCTCTACTTCATTTATACAAGCACCTACATTTATTAAATTTGATAATGTTTTATTTATTATATAATAATTATCTTTTATAATTTTATTTTTCTTACAGATTTTTGCTAAACAATATAATAATTTTCTTTCTACATTATAACAAATAATTCTTTTTTTCTTCTTTTCAACTAAAAAAGTTCTATTTCCTATTATTTCACTTTCTTTTGAATTAGGCTTTATTAATTTTATTTCATCACAATTATTTTTTATAACTTTTATTATGTTTCCAATCAATTCTTCTTTTTTTAAAACTTCTTTTTTTATATGTTTATAATCTTTATAACTTATTTCTAACTTGTACAAAATACTAAGGAGAATACTTTTTACATTTTCTGAATATGTTTTTTTCTCAAGTATTTTTTCAAGTTCATTATTATAATCTCTTTTTACTAGTTTTTCTAATAAATTTTCATTCTTCTTTTGCAAATTTCTTCTCCTTTCCTGAGACAAAAGGGGACGGGGAATTTTTGTCTCATTTTTTCTTTTGCTTAACTTACTTTAAATATCTCCAATATTTTTCTTAATAATCTTCTATACCATTTTTCGTTAGATATTCTTATTAATGATTTTTCTTCTTTTGTTTCATTATTTCTATTTATTCTATTATTTTTATTTTCATTATTCTTATTTTCATTATTCTTATTTTCATTTTCTTTTATTTTTCCAAAATTAATTTCATAACTATTTTTATTATTTTCTTCTACTTTATTTTCTTTGTTTTTATTTCTTTCATTTTCTAATAATTCTTTTCTTTCTTTTTCATCACATAGATAATCTCTATATATTAATGCTATTATTTGTTTTGTTTCTAGCATCAGATTCTGATTTATTAATTCTTTTTTCTCTTCTAATTTGAATTCATGATTTTCATCCATATTTTCTTTTATAAAATTAATAAATCTTTTAGGTATTTTTTCTCTTGTTTCTTTATCTGTATTTTCTAATATCTTATATACTTCGAATAAAGCTTTTTTATATTCTAATTTCACTTTTTTCTCCTATAATAGATTTTCTTTTCTTAATTTATTTTCTATTAGTTCATTTGCACAATAATTTACTATAATATATTCATTCTTAAACTTTTCTAATTTATTTTTATCTATATTTTTTACAAATATATTTGCATTTTCTTTTTCATATATAACTATATCATTATTTTTTGCAAGTGACAATAGTAAAATTTCTTCATCATAAATTATATATTGCTCTTTACTTACATCTGTAACAGTTTCACCTTTTTTCAAATCTTTTATCGGTATTTTTCTAAATGTGCTATTCATTACAGTTTTCATTCTTATTTTTTTATATTGTTCTTCTTTACTTAAATTATAAAAGTCTTTTCCTAAAAATTGTTTTACTATTTCTTCTAAATTCCTAAAACAATATTTGTTTTTTCCTTCAACAATTATAATATTTTCCATCTTTTTACCTTTCTTATCTTTCTTTGATTTCTTCTCTTTTTAATTTCATATCATTTATAATACCTTCTGGGATTTCTATTTCTTGATATACTCTCCCAAAATCAACTTTTCCAAATTTTACTCTTGATAATCTATAAACTTTTCTATCTAAATTTCTATTTACTTCATACCTTTTTTGATAAACTTTTCTTTCTTCTTCATCATAAAATAATATTTCCATAAGTATTTCCATCTTTTCATCTAATGATATATTTTGTTTTAATCTTTCTTTTAACCAATAAAGTCTTTTTGCTTCTTTAGATATTTCTTCTTTATTTTCCATCTTTTCTGAAATTTCTCCTAATTTTTGGGCTATTTCTACTGTTTTTCCATATAAATGTATATTTTCTATCCAAGTATCTCCATCTAATGTTCCATTTGATAATCTAAATTCTATTGTATTTTTACCATTATTTACATTTAAAAGATTTAAACTTCTATCTTTACTACTTTTTAAATGTCTTTTTGCTTCTTCGACAAATTCATCTTTACCTAAATCACCTATATCTGCATTTTGTAAGTATTTAGATATTGGCTCAGAATATTCTTCAATTCCTTTTCGTGGTAATTCTCCAGCTCTATTTGATATTAGATAATATACTTTTTCCGCATTCCCCCATAATTCTAATAATTCCTTAAAACCTTCTTCAGATGTTATATAATCTGCTCCAACATGAACATGTCCTCCACATCTTTCATTTGTTCTTAATCCTAATGTTGTTAATCCTTCATTTATTTTATAAATTTCATTTATATCAAATTCTGTATCATACATGATAGGAGAAGAACACTCAATCCCATCTAACCCTAAAGTACAGTCTCTTTCTACTTGCCAATCTCCTATAAATTCTGGTAATCTATTTATATCTATTCCTTCACCTTCTACTTCAATTCCTATTGACATTTCCTCTGGTAAATTTAATGAGTTATATTTTCTACCTTCTATTTTTCCATATTCAAGTCCTTTTATTACTTGATATAGACCTAATAATTCATTTTCCCCCATCTTTATTAATTTGTCTTTGGCTTCATTTACATCTTTTATTTCTAAAATATCTCCAAAAAAATCCATAATATCATTATTTTTCATATTTTTTTATCTTCCTTCAAAATCTACTTTTCCAAAGCCCATACTTGAAACAATTCCTTCTTTTTGGTCTAAAATTTTATTTATATCATATCTCTCTTGATATACTCCTCTTTCTTCCTTATCTTCAAATAATATTTCCATAAGTATTTCCATCTTTTCATCTAATGATATATTTTGTTTTAATCTTTCTTTTAACCAATAAAGTCTTTTTTCTTCTTCAGATAATTCTTCTTTATTTTCTGATTTTTTCAAAATCAATCCTAGCTTTTCTGATATTTCTACTGTTTTTCCATATAAACGTATATTTTCTATCCAAGTATCTCCATCTAATGTTCCATTTGATAATCTAAATTCTATTGTATTTTTCTTATTATCTACATTTATATTTTGAATATTTAAACCTCTATATCTACTTTTTAAAATACTTTGTGCTTTTTCTATGAAATCATCTGCTTCCATTCCATTAATATCACTTTCTTGAAGATCATATGATATTGGTTTTGCATATTCTTCTATTCCTTTTCGTGGTAATTCTCCAGCTCTATTTGATATTAGATAATATATCTCTTCTGCATTTCCCCACAATTCTAAAAGTTCTCTAAAACCCGCTTCTTCTGTTATATAATCTGCCCCAATATGTACATGTCCACCTGTTGTTTCTAGCGCTTTCATTCCAATATTTTGTAATATTTCATTTATTTTATAAATTTCTTCTACTGTTTTCTTACTATTATATAATTTTGGTGATATTATTTCTCTTCCTCTATTAGAAATAGATATATCATTTTCCCTTTTCCATTTTCCTATTCTTTCTGGTACTAATTCTTGATATTTCCCATCACATTCGATTTCTATTCCTACTGACATATCTTTTGGAATTCCTAAAGATGTATATTTACGTTTTTCTTTATCACTGTCTTCTTCAAATTCAGAAATTGTTTTAAATACACTTTTTAAGTTGCTATCTATTTTAGTATTTAATGCATAATCTTTTTTTCTGTCATCATTTAGACTATTTATTATTAATAACTTTTGATTTAAATCTGATAAAAAGTCTAATGCTTCTATTTTTTCATCATCTGTTTTCATCATCTTTATAATAAATATTTTATCTAAAGGATTTTTTAATGTTTCTAACATCTCTAATTTGTTTTCATCTTTTTCTAAACTTGATATTATTTGCACTCTATAGTTTTCATGTAAATCTTCATCTAAAAACATTATTTTCTTTTTGTCATCATTTATAGTTTTTATTATTTCTATTTTATTTTTTAGCTCTTCTACAAGTTCTAACAATCTTATTTTTATATCATCATTTTTCACACTTAGAATTATTAAAACTCTATCTTTTTCATTTTCTATATTTTCTAATAATTCTATTTTTATATCATCTTCTTGCATACTTGAAATTATATTAGCTTTGCTACTTTCACTTTCTATTTCTTCTAATAAACTTTTCTTTTTTTCATCACTTAATAAACTTTTTATGATACTTACTTTGTTTACTCTTCCTTTAATTTTTCCTAATAGCTCTACTTTTTTGTCATCACTTCTTAATGTTTCTATTATATGTGTTTTTTCTAATTCTGTTTTTACATTATCTAATAAACTTATTTTTATATCATCATTTTCTATACTTTTTATAAGTTCTATTACAAAAAATTTATCTTCTGATTGTTTAATTAATTCTACTTTTTCCTCATCTGAATATTCTAAACTTTGTATTACTATTCCCTTTTCTAACTGCTTTAATGTTTCTAATGATTTCATTTTCTCAGTATTATTTAGAAAACTATATTTTATAAATTTAGGTATTTGTTTTTTAAAATATTTTTTATCTTCTTCATTTAATAAATTTAATATTTTTTCTACAATTATTTTTACATTATTTATAAAATATTTATAATCTCTATGGTATTTTTCTTCTATTTTTTCGCCCATTATTAAATAAATTTTGTTTAATAATTTTATATCATCATCTATATAATTTTTATATGATAACATTTCTTTTAAATAAAAAATTATTTCGTCTAATTTTGCTCTTTCCATTTGCTACCTCTATCTTGAATTTTCGCCTTCAGTTTCCATTCTATTTTCTTCTTGCATATTTTCTATAATTCCTTCTGGTATTTCTACTGATTTATATATTTTTTTAAAATCTACTTTTTTAAATTCCATATTTGACACTACTTCTTCTTTTTCATCTAAACTTTTATTTGCAGTATACCTTTTTCTATATACTTTTCTTTCTTCTTCATCAAATAAAATTTCCATAAGTATATCCATTTTTTCATCTAATGGTATTTCTTGTTTTAATCTTTCCTTTAGTCCATAAAGTTCTTTTTCTTCTTTAGATAGTTCTTCTTCATTTTCTAATTTTTTCAAAATCACTCCTAGCTTTTCTGCTATTTCTACTGTTCTTCCATATAAGCGTATATTTTCTATCCAAGTATTTCCATCTAATGTTCCATTTGATACTCTAAATTCTATTGTGTTCTTACCATTATTTACATTTATATTTTGGATATTTAATCCTCTATATCTACTTTCTATAATCTTCTGAGCATTTACCAAAAATTCATCTTCTGGTATATTTTCTGCTTTCATTCTTTGTATGTCTCTTGATATTGGCGGTGCATAATATGGTATATTTTCTCTTGGTAATTCTCCTTCCTTATTTGCTATTAAATAATATACCTCTTCTGCATTCCCCCATAATTCTAATAGTTCTTTAAACCCTTCTTCTTCTGTTATATAGTCTGCTCCAATGTGAACATGTCCTCCACAACGTTCGCTTGTTTCCATTCCTACTGTCTTTAAAACTTCATTTATTCTATATATTTCATAAATAGAACTTTCATTATCATTTATAGGTTCTTTTGTTACATATTCTATTCCATATTGTAAAGAATCCTCTTGTTTTGCTTTCCATATTCCTATAACTTTAGGTAATATTTCTGATATTCTTCCTTCTGCTTCTATTTCAATTCCTATTGTCATTTTGCTTGGTAAATCTATTGATTTATAATTTATATCTACATTTCTTGTTCCTTCAATTAATTGGTATGCAATACTAAATTCATCATCGATTTTTCTTAATTCTTCCCATATTTTATCTTTGTCTATTATACTTTGTACAATAATATTTATCTTGGTTTTTCTATCTTGTATAGAAGATAAAAATTGTATTTTCTTATCATCAGTTGTTAGTTCCTTCATTCCCTCTATAATCCAAAATTCATCTTCTAATCCGCTTTAATAGTTCTATTTTTTTATCATCACTTTTTAAACTTCTTATTATTTCTACTATATAACCGTCTTTTGTCAATCTTTTGGCTAATTCTTGCTTTTTATCTTCATCTTCTAAACTAGCTATTATTTCTGATATATAACCTTCATCTGTCAATTTTTCTAATACTTCCATCTTTTTATCGTCATTTGCTAAGCTAATAATAGTAAGACATTTTAACTCTTCACTAATATCTTCATTATTTTCTAAGAAATTAATTTTTTCTTCTTCACTACTAATAAAAATTTTAGCATAAAGTGGTAATTGTCCTATAAATGTTTCTTTTTCTTCTTCATCTAAACTATTTAATATTTCTATTGTAATTTCTTGTATTTTTTCTACAAAAAACTTATCAAATTGTAAATTTCCATATTCTTCTGATAAAAGATTTTCGTCTTTTCCCAAAATTCTATAAAGTTCTATTAATACATCTTCACAAGTTTTTGAGAAAAGACCATCTTTTTCTACTTTTCTATATACAGATATAATTTTAGCTAAGTCCATATTTTATTCCTTCCTTAAGTAACCTTCTTTAAGCCTCTTCTTTTGTTCCCATTTTTAGCTCATTTAATTTTTCTAAAGTCATTAATACTTCTCTTGGTTTACTTCCTTGGTATCCAGAAATTATTCCTCTCTCTTCCATCTGATCTATAATTCTTCCGAGCACGTGCATAGCCTACCTTAAATCTTCTTTGTATAAATGATGTTGATGCTTGTCCTGTTTCTACAACTGTTTGTATTGCATCCATTAAAAATGGGTCTGTTTCATCATCTTGTGCTTCTGCAATTTCTTTATCAGATTTATTACTATTTTCTATACTTTCCAAAATATCTTCACTGTAAGTTGCTGTTCCATTTGACTTAATAAAGCTTACTATTTTTTCAACCTCATCATCTGATACAAATGCCCCTTGTACTCTTGATGGTTTCGGTGCTCCTGCTGGGAAGAATAACATATCACCTTTTCCAAGTAATTTTTCTGCACCTACTGTGTCTAATATAGTTCTTGAATCTACTTGTGATGATACTGCAAATGCTATTCTTGATGGTACATTTGCTTTAATTAAACCTGTTATTACATCAACAGAAGGTCTTTGTGTTGCAATTACTAAGTGCATTCCAGCTGCTCTTGCTTTTTGTGCTAATCTACAAATTGCATCTTCTACATCATTTTTTGCAACCATCATTAAATCGGCAAGCTCATCTATTATTATTACTATTTGTGGTAATTTTCCAAATTCATTTTCTTTTTCAATTGCTTTATTATATCCTTTTAAGTCTCTTACTCCTTTTTCTGCAAATTTATTGTATCTATCATCCATTTCTTGTACTGCCCAAGCTAAAGCTCCTGCTGCTTTTTTAGGGTCTGTTACAACTGGTATTAAAAGATGTGGTATTCCATTATATACAGAAAGTTCGACTACTTTTGGGTCTACCATTACAAATTTTACTTCGCTTGGCTTTGCATTATATACTATACTTGTAATAATTGTATTTATACATACACTTTTTCCAGAACCTGTTGAACCTGCAATTAATACGTGAGGCATTTTTGCAATATCAGCAAGCTGAACATTTCCTGCTACATCTTTTCCAAGTCCAACTGTTAATTTTGATTTATTTTCTTTAAATTCTTTGCTTTCTATTATTTCTCTAAAATGAACTACTTCTTTTTCTTTATTAGGAACTTCTATTCCAACTGCTTGTTTTCCTGGTATTGGAGCTTCGATTCTTATTGTTTCAGCAGCTAAATTTAAAGCAATGTCATCTGCTAGGTTTGCAATTTTGCTAACTCTTACTCCTTCTGCAGGTTTTAATTCATAACGAGTAATTGCAGGACCCACTGATACATTTTCAACTTTTGCAGAAACACCAAAACTATAAAGTGTCTTTTGTAATTTTGTTGCAGTATCTGTAAGTAGCCTTGCTCCACCTTTTAGAGTTTTCTTTCCTGGTTTACTTAAAAGTTCCACTGGTGGATATTCATAATGCTCATCTTCTACAACAACACTATGTTCTAATTGTAATACTGCTTTTTTCTTATCTTCTTTTTGTTCTTCTACTTCTTTGAATAAATTACTATCTATTACGTCAGGCTGTATTTCCTCTTTTGAAAAGATAGATTTTTTCTTACTTTCTTTTGTTAATGGCTCTAAATCATCATTTGAATGATCATATTTCTTTAATCCTTGTTTTTCATCAGCTGTTTCCACAATTCTTCCACCAAAGTTGATTTTTATTTGATCTTCCATAGGGTCTTTTTCTTCTTTTTCTAGTTTTGCCATTTCAATTTTTGCTTTTCTTTCTTCACGCATCCTCTTTCTTCTTTGGCTTGGTGTTTCATAGTTTTCTTTTTCTCTTTCTTTTGCTAATTCTTCTCTTCTTTCAAATCTTTCTTCACGTTTTTCTTCTATTTTATCCATAAACATATTTATCATATCTGATAAATTTATTCCGAATGTAAATACAAGTAAGATCACAGCTATTCCAATACAGAAAATAACAGCTCCTACATTTCCTAAAAGTTTTGCTAAAATTACTCCTCCTACTGCTCCTATTGCTCCTCCGCCATGTCCTTGAGCACCGTAATAATATGCATCTTTTACAACATCAGACATTTCTTTTCCTGAATCTAACTCTCCACTCGATATTTGAAATACACTAAACACAATAGCTAATGCTACTAGTGATATTCCATATTGTATAAGTTTTGATGTTATTTCTTCTCTTCCTTCAGATGCTAATTTTATCGCAATAGCTAAACCTCCTATTGGTAATACATATTGCATTATTCCCATTATTCCACCTAATATTTCATTTAGTTTTATTCCTACTGTTCCTGATTTTGTATATATTAAAACAGCTAAAAGTATGCTAAGTACTATTAGTGTAACTACTGCTATATCTAACTTAGAGGCTGTTTTCTTTCTTTTTTTATATCTTCTTTTTTTAGCCATTTTTACCATCCTTTCTTTAATCCTTAAAAAGTCAGATTTTTAAATAAAAATTTCCAAATCTGACTTCTTTTGTTCTACTTTAATTCTTTTCTACTATTTTGAATTGTTTTTATCGTATCTTCTAATGATATTTGCATAAGGTTTAAAGCTTCTGACATGTTAGAGCCTAATTTATTTAATGTTTCTGTTAATACATCTTCTGTATTTGCTAACAAACTATCTGCATATTCTTTTGTTCCTTTTGATATTTCTCTTGACATCTCATTTGCTGTTTCTATTATTTCTGTTTTTTGATCATATGCTTTTCTTGTTATCTCATGTTCATCCACCATTGCAATTATTCTATTTTCTGCTTCTTTTACTATTCCGTCAGCTTCTTTTTGTGCTTCTACTAATATTCTTTGTCTTTCTTCTTTTACCCATTTAGCTTGTTTTAGCTCATCTGGAAGCTTTATCCTAATTTCTTTTATAATGTCTAACATTTCTTCTTTATCAATTATTCCTTTTGATGTAAATGGGAGATTTTTGCTATTTTCTAATAAATCCTCCAAAGTTTCCAATAATGTAAAAATTTCCATGGTTTTACCCCTTTCCTAACTCCTATTTATAAAAATAAGATGTATTCGACCATATTTTCTCTTATTTACAACTTTTATTTTTAACTCTTTTATTTGTTCTAATATTCTTTCTTCTTCATCTGTTTCTATTATTACTAAGGTATTATATGTTAATAAATTACTATCTAGTAACTTTTTTACCGCTTTATAGGCTAAATCTGTTTTATAAGGTGGATCAATATAAACTATATCTATTTTTTCATTTAAATTATCCAACATGTTTTCAAAGTCTTTTTTATATAAAACCACATTATTTTCTAAATGTGTCTTTTGTATGTTTTTCTCAATAATTTCTATTGCTTGTTTATTCTTATCACAAAGAATTACTTTTTTTGCACCTCTACTTGCTGCTTCTAATCCTATTGCTCCACTTCCTGAAAACATATCTAAAAAAACGCAGTCACTAATATCATTTTGTAATATATTAAACAGTGATTCTTTTACTCTATCTAATGTTGGACGAGTCAAATTTCCTTCTAATGTATATAATTTAGTTCCTCTTGCTTTTCCACTTATTATTCTCATATCAAGCCCCTTTATTTATGATACTATTTTATTCTTTTTTTCTAAAACGGTCAATACTATTAATAGAAATGTAACATATATTTAACAGTTCTGTAACATTATCACATAATTAGCAAAAAATAGCAAGATAAACTTACTATTTTCTATATTTTACTATTTTTCTTTATTATTTTATAAATTATCACCGGAAAATGAGACAAAAAATCTCCGTCCCTTTTTGTCTCATACATTATCTTCTTTATTTATATCTTTTAATAATTCTAATTGAGATATTAAAAGTGATTCCATTTTTGCTTTATATATATCAAATTGTTTTTTTACATCTTCAATTTCTTTAGTTTTTACAACTAATTCACTGTTTAAATCATCTACTTGTTTTTGAGCATTTGATTTAGCTTCATTTACTATTTGTTCTGCTTGTTGTTGTGCTACTTTTTTAATATCTTCAGCTGTTGTTTGCGCCATAACTAAAGTATTATTAAGTGTAGTTTCTATATTTTTATAATGTTCGATACTTTTAGTCAATTCTTCAACTTTAGCTCTTAATTCTGCATTTTCTTTATAATTTTTAGAATAATCAGCTGTTAAATCATCTAAAAAATCATCTACTTCTTCTACACTATATCCATTCATCATTTGTTTTGCAAATCTTTTATTCTCTATATCTAATGGTGTAATCATTATTTTCCTCCTTCATGGATACCTTTTACTATTAATCAATCTGCCTTTTTTTGTTTGATTTTTAAATTCATTTAATTAATCCCATTATTTTTAAGCCATGAAACTGATAATTTGTTTTTCATTTCTTCTCTTGCCATTTCATTTGTAATTTCATAGTTTGATGGTGCAACTAAGAATATAGAATTAGAAACTTTTTGGATATATCCATCTAACGCATATACTCCACCACTAATAAAATCTACTATTCTTCTTGCTACATCTTTATTTACATATTCTAAATTAACAATTACAGATTTTCTTTCTTTTAAGAAAGAACAAATTTCATCTGATTGTTCAAAAGATGTTGGTTGTGATATTACCATTTTAATTGCATTAGCATTTGTTTGTGCTTGAGGCATATTTACAACTTTACTATTTTCTCTATTTTTTCTACCGAAAAAACCTCTTTCTTCTTGTTCTTCTTCCTCATCTTCGTAGTCATATACATCCTCATTCTCGTAATCCTCTTCTTCTGCTCTATCCATTCCGAATAAATCAAATACTTTGTTCATTAATGCTCCTGACATAAAAAAACCTCCTAAATTTACTTCCTTTGTTTATTTTCTTTTACGTATTTAAGTATCCACTTTTTTTCTTAATTTGTCAATATTTTTTATGAATGTTTTTAATTTTTAATATTTTTGTAACATTTTTGTAACATTTAAACTGTTTTTCAGGACGGGGTAAAAAAACAGTTTTTCCTTTGCTGTTTTTTTACCCCGTCCCCAAAAACAGCATGCTTACTCTTCTATTTTACTTAAATCTGGATTTATCAATATTTCATCATATAAAGATATTTTTTTATAATTTATTATTTCGTCATCCTTAAAACCTAATTTTCTTAATTCTTCTGTTGTGTAAGAATCTATTATAGAATATTTTTCTCCTTCCTTTCTTACTTTTACTAGTATTTTACTTAAATATCCTGCTCTGTTTCTTACTACATAATTCAATTCTCCTTCTTTTACAATTGCTTTATTTGGTACTTTTAACCCTTCAGCATCCCACCAGATTAAATCAAATGTTATTTTTCTATAATTTATTAGTTCTTCTATTTGCTCTGTTAATCTTAAAATTAATATTATATCCCCATCGTCTTCTTTTATTACATTTGTTGTTTCTGCTCCTACTTCTATATTGTTTGATAATCTTACTTTTACATTATCTCCTACTTTTGCTTGTTTTGCTTCTTCTGATGATGTTATTGTTGCTATATAACAATAAAAGTTATCTATTACTTTTCCTGCTTCGGTATTTGTTGCTACTATTTTTCCTGTACTTAAATCTAGGTTTTCTAAAAATTCTTTATTTAGATTGCTAAAATTATCTGGTGTCAACACTTCTTCTAACCCATCTACTCTATATGATACTATCCCACTAATTGGTGCTTTTACATATTCTGCTCCGTGAGTTTAATTGTGACTCATATTCTTTTCTTTCTTCTATTAAATCTCTCAAATATGAACCTTGTGGGCTCGTTTCTCCTGCTATTTTTGCTTTCTTACTTACTAAATTATCTATTTGCTTTTTTTCTTCTTCCAATTTTGATATATCTGTAATTTTATTTATATTTTCTATTTGCTCATCTATTTGATCTTCTAATAATTTTATGTCTGGTGAGCTTGATATTTGTGTATTTTCTGCCATTGCTACTTGAATTTTTGTGTCTAATTCTGAAATCTTATTTTTTAAGTTTTCTTCATTTATACTATAATATCTAAATATATTTTCATTTACAGCTGCTCTTTCTCCTTCTGCTATTATTTGTTCCATTCCATTTTTATAATTTTGTCCTTTTACTACTTTTTCATTTCTAATAACATAACCTATATCTGTTTCTTCTTGATATAATTTTCCATTTTCTACTGTAAATACGTTTGTTGGTTGCTTTATTAACAAATATATAACATATATTAGATAACTAACTAATATCAAAAGGAGTACAGAAAATACTATTACTTTTTTGTTATTTAGTTTTTTCTTTTCTTTTTTTATTTGTTTTCCTTTTTTCTCCTGTTTTTTCAAAATCAACCCTCCAAAATAATTTTTATATTATTTTGTATTCCATCTTCTGCATCAAGCCATATTGTTTCTTTGTTTTTTCTAAACCATGTTAATTGTCTTTTTGCATATCTTCTACTTTCTTGTTTTATTTTTTCTATCATTTCTTCTTTTGTAAGTTTTTTTTCTAAATATTCTACAACTTCTTTATATCCGAAGTCCTTGCATTGCTGTTGGAAATTTATTATATTTTTTATAAATTCCTTCTACTTCTTTTATTAAGCCTTTTTCTATCATTATATCTACTCTTTTATTTATTCTATCATATAATTTTTCTCTATCCATATTTAAAGCATATACTTTATATAAAAATTCTGGCTTGTTTTTTCTTGATTCTATTTCTTGCTCTGTTTTTGTTTTTCCTGTTGCATGATATATTTCTAATATTCTTAATATTCTTTTTTTATCATTTCTACTTATTTTTTCTATTGCTTTTTTATCTATCTTTTTTGCTTTTTCATATAAATTATCTAAACCTTTTTCTTCTACTTCTTTTTCTAATTTTTCTCTGTATTTTTCATCAAATTCTATTTTAGGGTATTCTATTTCATATATTAAGCTATCTACGTAAAGTCCTGTTCCTCCTACTACTATTGGTGTTTTTCCTTTTTCTATTATTTTTCTTATTGCTTCTTTTGCTTGAACTTTATAATCTGCTACACTAAATCTTTCATCTGGAGCTATTATATCTATCATATAATGTTTTATCCCTTGCATTTCCTCCTTATCTGGTTTTGCTGTTCCTATATTCATTTCTTTATATATTTGCATAGAGTCACAAGATACAATTTCTCCATTTATTTTTTTTGCAAGTTCTATTGATAATGCTGTTTTTCCTGATGCTGTTGGTCCACATATTACAATTACTTTTTTTCTTTTCATTATTTTCACATCTTTCTTTTTGCTTGTTTATTTTCTATTTTACATTTGATTTATATATATTTAATATTCCTTCTTGTATATCTTTCATATATCCACATTCTAAAAATAGACACATTAAAAATATTACTAATATTATTATAATTCTTAACTTTAAAATATTATTATCTATTTCTCCATCTGCTCTTCTTTTTAAATTTCTTCCAAGGAATGGTAATAATAATGAATTTATTCCAGTAAATAATAACATTATTACTATTGATATACTTTTTTCTATATCCTCATTTCCATACACTATTCCATTTTTTGAAATACTAAATACAATTTGTGTTACCAAAAACACTACAATTATTCCTATAAATATTATTAGTATTTTGCTTTTCTTTTCAATATCTTCTAAACTTGTCCATGTCCATATTACTACTAATAAATATATTAGTATTATTCCTATTATAATAAGTGCCATTTTCTTTTGTTTACCTCTACTTTCTTGCAAATTTTCTTTCTATATCATATTTTGTCATTTTTATAACTGTTGGTCTTCCATGTGGGCAAGTAAATGGATTAGGTAGTTTTAATAATTCGTCCATTAGTTTTTCTACTTCTTCTTCTGTTAATGCCATATTAGCTTTTACTGCTGCTTTACATGCTACTGTCGCTATAAATTTTTCTTCTTTTTCTTGTTTTGCTGTTCTTGCTACTGTATTTATTTCATCTAATGTTTCTAAAAATAGCTCTTTTGTATTTAGATCTATACATACAGTTGGTACTCCTGTTAATTTTATTGTGTTTTCTCCAAATTCTTCTAATGTGAATCCTGCTTTTTCAAACATTGGTATATTTTCTTTTGCTATGTCCATTTCTTTATGTGATAATGTTATTACATCTGGTATTAACATCAATTGTGAGTCTTTTACTTCATCACTATAATAATTTTCTTTTACTTTTTCATATAATATTCTTTCATGTGCTGCATGTTGGTCTAATATATACATTTCTTCTCCTATTTCTAAGATTATGTATGTTTTAAATATTATGCCTATAAATTTATATGTTGGTTTTTGATATTTTTCTTCTGCATCAAACATTGATATATTGCTTTTTACTATATCTATTGCATTATTTTTATCTTCTTTTTCTTCTTTTTTCTCTTCCTCTTTGTTTCCTATTGGTGCCCTTCCGAATAATTTTCTATACATTTCATCAAAGTCTTCTGATACAACTTTAGGATTATTATTTAATTCTTCCATCTTTTGTTTTATTTCGCCGAATTCTTCTTTTATTTCTTTATTATCTATATTTTCTAATACATCATTTACTTTATCTATTTTTTCTTTTTGCTCTTTAGTTATTTCTTCTTTTTCTTCCTCTTTTTTCTCTTCTTTTTCATTTTCTTTAATATTTATAAATCCTTCTCCATTTTCACCATTTGTTTCTAATTTATACTCTTCATTTTTTTCTTCTAACCTTATATTTCCACTAGCCTTTATTTCGTCTTCTATTTTTGCTCTCATCTTTTTTAGTTGTTCTAATACATCTGTTGTGTCTATTGGTGTACCTAATTTTATATCATTTTTTTCGTTTTTATTTCCTATTTCATATGTTATTCCATTTTCGTCTTCTTGTTCATTTTTTTCTTCGTTTTCATTTTTATTTTTACTATTATAAACATCTTCTAATATATTTGTTTTTATTTTACTTTCTTCTTCTGTGTATTTTTCTATTTGTTTTTCATTTTGTTTTCTAAATCCGAATAACCCTCCTTGGCTTGTTTCTTTTTTTGCTTCTCTTAAGTTTTTTAACCTTTCTTCAAAGCTTCCTATACTTCTATCTGTTGTTTTTTCTTTATCGTTATTAGCATTTTTTAAATTTTTCTCTGGGTCTGCTACTAATTCTCCTTTTAATAATGTTTCTTTTATTGCATGATATACTGCTTGGAATATTTTATTTTCTTCTTGAAATCTTACTTCTAATTTTGCTGGATGTACATTTACATCTACTTTTGCTGGATTCATTTCTATATTTAATACAACAAACCCAAATTTTCCTATTGGTATTAAGCCTTTATAACTTTGTTCTGTTGCTGCTGTTAAAGTTTTATCTTTTACATATCTTTTATTTACAAAAAATAATTGTTGTGTTCTATTTGATCTTGCAATCTCTGGTTTTCCTATTGCCCCTGATACTGTTATATCTTCATATTGGTAATTTACATCTAATATGCTTGATGCTACATCTTTTCCATATATGCTATATATTACATCTTTTAGGCTTCCACTTCCATTTGTCTGAATTACAGTTTTTCCTGTATTTATCAATTTTATTGCAACATTCGGATTTACTAATGCTATTCTTGTTATTGCATCTTCTATATAACCTGATTCTGTATAATCTTTTTTTAAGAATTTATATCTAACTGGTGTATTGAAAAACAAATTTCTTACTGTTATTGTTGTTCCTGTTCTACATCCTGCTTCTTCTTTTTCAAGTACATTTCCTGCTTCTACTACAACTTTATATCCTATTTCTTGTTCTTCTGTTTTTGATACAAGTTCTACATTTGCAACTGCTGCAATACTTGCTAATGCCTCTCCTCTAAACCCCATAGATGTTACTGTGTCTAAATCATCTGCTGATCTTATTTTACTTGTTGCATGTCTTTCAAATGCTATTTCTAAATCATCATTTGCTATTCCTTTTCCATTATCACTTACTTTTATACATGATATTCCTCCATTTTTTATTTCAACAGTTATTGAACTTGCTCCTGCATCTATTGAGTTTTCTACCATTTCTTTAACTACTGATGCTGGTCTTTCTATAACTTCTCCTGCTGCTATTTTATTTATTGTTAATTCATCTAGCAATACTATATTTCCCATTTTAATCCTCCATTTTTTTCTTCACCTTTGCTATGTATTTTATCATAACGTTTTTTAAAAATCTACACTTAATACTAAATATTTTTCCAAAAAAACAGTAGCAATTTATCTGCTACTGTAAAAATAGTTATAAGACATACTCCCTTTCGATTTTTCTTACTTACAAATATGGCTATCTATTTTTTATTTATCACATAATCATATGCGAAAGGATAATGGTTTGTTTCTATATTATCTCTTATACAAGCATTACTTGCATAACCACAGTGTATAGAAGCTACGGGGCGAACGGCATAACTGTTCAAGTTCTCGTTGCCATCAGAGTTAAACAAGTTGTTACCTTCAGGTCCTGCAGTACCCTCAAAGACTGCTCCAACATTGAAGTTGCAATTGTCAGAATTGGTGTTGACACAGCGAGAAGCCAGCCACCTACAACCATACCCTACAAAGTATATATAATTAAACTTTGCCAAAATTTTCAAAATCACAAGAAGACACCAGGCCTTCTTGTGATTTTATATAGGTGTTCTTTCATAAATAGACCAATCTTCCTCTTGCTGATCTTCTATTTTTTGTATTGTATCTATTGAGACATTAGATTCCAGAGAAACTACGGGGCGAACGGCATAACTGCGCAAGTCCTCGTTGCCATCAGAGGCAAACAAGTAGTAACCTTCAGGTCCTGCAGCACCCTCAAAGACTGCTCCAACATCGAAGATGCAATAGCCAGAAACGGTGCCGACACCGCGAGAAGCCAGCCAGTATTCTTTTTTATATTGCTCATTTCCACTTAGATAGAAAATCATATCATAAAGCCTTTTATTAGTTGCTGTAACTAAAGCTGAGTTATCACCACTATAATAATAAGCATCTGATGTTTTAGTAAAATCGCTTCTAGTTCCTGCTATAAAATCATCTTCATTTGCAAATTGATTTGTATAACTATGAGTTTGTCCATAACTACTATCTTCGCTTACTCCATCTGGTTTTATTTCTGTTTCACTTACTACTGTTACTCCACAAATTTTGTTAATATCTTCTGCTGTTAAACTTCTTGCACTTTCTGCACCTTTTCCTTTTCCATATATAGCACAAATATTATTTAATTCTGTTTCCGCATTTTTATAACCCCAAGCACTATATAAATAATAATATGGATCATTTGATGTTGTTTCTTTTTTTATTGGACTACCACTTACTAATAATATATGTTTATTACTTCCTTCGCCTTCAGTTCCTAAAACTCTCCAAGTAGTTGAATTATCTACTTTAAATACTTGATTTTTTATTTCATCCGGAAATCCACTACCATTTTGTTCCATTCCTGTATTTGCACCTGTACTTGTATAACTTCCAGAAGTTCCTGGGTTATAATTTACATAGTCACCAATATGCAAATGTGTTTCATCTGTACAAGTTCCGTCTTTTTTATCACAAGTTTCTCCATTTTCAAACATTGCAACTAAGGTTAATGCTGTTTCAGGCTTTTCAGTAGTTGGTCCTTCTACAACTCCATTTTCAACAGTATAATATCTTTGAGTATCTTTGAAATATACTATTATATTTCCACTTGCCTCTGCATTTACATCACTTGCTTCAAATTCATCATTTAAATCCTTTGCTTCTACATCTGTACTTTGTTTTTTTGTTACTGCTGCATTATATGCTAGTGCAATTAATTCTTTTTCTTCAGCAACACTTGTCTGTTCTTTTGCTCTTTGAGCTTGTGTTAAAATTCCATTTTCTCCTGTTAGCATTGCTATTGAAACACCAGCTAAAATCAGCAAAACAATTATCGTAATGACAAGTGCAATTAATGTAATACCTTTGTTGTTTAATTTTTTAATTTCTTTTTGTTTCATTTTATAAATTCTCCTTTCTTCAATTATTCTTTTGTCTTGCATCTTTCCTCTTCCTCCTTTTATTCTTTTATTTTGCTTTTGTCCCTCATTCTTTGTTCTTTTTATTTATAAAACTTTAAAAACAACAAAAAAAGATAACAATAGAAAACCTAAATTTTTATATTTTTAGGTTTCACTGTTATCTTATTATCTATATTTATTCTATTCATTTCTTTATTTTCTTTTTCTAATAACCTACTTTTATATATATATATACAGCCTCAAGGGTTCTAAGCTCTTGTTTGTTCATAATTATCTTCCTTTTCCTTAGTTTTATATTCTATGTTGTAATTTTACATGTAAATAGCTTATTTGTAAATACTTTTTTCTTATTTTTTATATTACATTTTTGTTACATTATCTTTTTTAAATTATGAAAAATAATTTCAAAATATATATTATCACAATTTATCGGAAATAATAATATAATAACATTGACAAATGTAATACAATGTAGTACAATAAATATAGAAAGGAAGTGATAATTATGACTATTTCAGTAAGATTAGATGATAAAGATTCAAAATTGATAAAAACATATGCAAAAATGAATAATATTTCTTTATCTGATTTAATTAGAACTGCATTATTAGAAAAAATAGAAGACGAATACGATTTAAAATGTTATGAATCAGCAATAAAAGATTATAAGAAAAACCCTAAAACTTATACATTAGACGAAGTAAAAAAGGAGTTGGGGTTAGAATGAAATATCAAGTAGTATTTACAGAAAAAGCAAAAAAACAATTAAAAAAATTAGATAAACATATATCTTCTCTTATTTTGGGTTGGTTAGAAAAAAACATTCAAAATTGTGAAAATCCTCGAATACATGGTAAAGGATTAGTTGAAAATAAATCTGGACAATGGAGATATAGAGTCGGAGACTATAGAATTATATGCGAAATACAAGATAATGAAGTAATAATTCTTGTTTTGGAAATAGGACACAGAAAAGAAATTTATAAATAAGTGGCAAAAAACTTACCACTTATTTTCATATTATTCAACACTTTTTAAACTCTCTATCATATCAATTTTCTTTAAAGCAAAATATGTAGCAAAATTAACAATTAAAGTAAATGCAATTGTAATTAATATTGAATACAAATAACTTAAAGGTTCTACTGTTTTATGAAACCTAAGCATATTTATCTCACATGTACCTATAATAAAGTAATTTAAGAAATATCCTCCGGACTAATCCAAAAACAATTCCAATTAGTGTTAAAAGTATTGTTTCTCTTGTTACATAATCATAAACTTCTCTATCATAAAAACCTAATACTTTTATTGTTGCAAGTTCTCTTATTCTTTCTGAAATATTTACATTTGATAAATTATATAAAACAACAAATGCAAGAAGACCTGCTGATACTATTAAAACTACAACAACATAATTTAAAGATGCCATTGCTTCATCCATTATTTTTACTGAGTCTGATATTAATGAAACTGAAGATATTTCATTATACCCCATTAATTCTTTAGCTAAAACCTCTTGCTTTTCTTCTTCTAAATTGTTTCCTTTAACTAATAATATATTTGTTTCAAAATCTTTGTTATAAAGTGTTTCATATAAACTTTTAGACATATACACATAATGATATACATAGTTTTCTACAATATTAGAAATTGTAACTTCAACTTCTTCATCATCACTATCTCTTAAAATTATCTTATCTCCAACACCTACTCCTAAAAGTTCTGATACTTTATCTGTTAAGGCTATTTTATTATCATCTAATACTATTTTTTCTTTAGTTTCTAAATCATATAGATTAATTACTTCATCTAAAGAATTTTTATCCTCAGGAACTATTATTTGTACATCTTCCTCTATTCCATTATTTATAGCAGTAGCAGATGACATATATGTTTTTACAACCTTTGTTATATCATCTTTTTTCTCTAAATCTTTTTTTAATTCATCTATTTTGTTATTTTCTAAACCTTCTTTTAAACTTACTTGAACATCATAATTAAAAACATGCTCATATTGGTCAGGCATAAGCCTACTAATAGAGTCTTTTAGACCAAAACCAGTAAGTATTAAAGCTGTACAACCTAAAATTCCTATTATTGTCATTAAAAACCTTTTCTTATATCTAAATATATTCCTTACAGTTACTTTCCTTGAAAAACTAAGTTTATTCCATATAAATGGTATTTTTTCAAGTAAAACTCTCTTTCCAATTTTAGGAGCTTTTGGTCTCATAAGTATTGCTGGTGTATTTCTTAACTCTCTTACAACAGCATATATAGTAGCACCTACTATACAAATAAATATTAATTCTAATCCAATTGTACCATATGCCCAGTTAAAACTTAAATGTATATCACCAATTTCATACATTGTATCATACATCATCCATATTACTTTAGGAATTAAAACAAAACCTACACCCATTCCAAGTATTCCACCTATTACAGATGCTAAACTTGCATAAAGTACATATTTTCCAGCAATTTGTATTTTATTATATCCTAATGCTTTTAAAGTACCTAATTGGGTACGTTGTTCTTCTACCATTCTTGTCATTGATGTTAATGATATTAAAGTTGCAACTATGAAAAACACAATCGGGAATACTTTACCAATATTTGCAACACTCTCAGTGTCTTGTATAAAACTTGCATAACCACTATTTTGTTCTCTATCTAAAACATACCATGTTGGTTTTTCTATTTTTGCTATTTCATCTTTTGCATCTATTAATTCTTTTTCAGCATCATTTAATTTCTCTTGTACTTCCTGTTTTTTAGTATTTAACTCATCTTCTCCTTGTTTTAGTTCTTCTTCAGAACTTGTTATTTTATCTTTTGCATCTTTTATTTGTTTTAATGTAGAATTTTTAGTAGTATTTAATTTTTTTTCTTGTTTTTCTATTTCTTGTTTTGCTTGTTCTAATTGTTTTTTTCCATTTTCAATTTCTTGTTTTCCACTATTTATCCCGTTATCTATTTGTGTAATTCCTAATAATATACTATTTTTATTATCTTCTAAGATTTTAATTTGTTCTTCTGCAGCTATCTTTTGACCTAACAAAGACTCCAAAGTATTATCATCTAAATTAGGATTTTTTAGTGCATCTAAAATCCCATTATATGTTTCATATGCTGTATCTATTAGTTTGTTTACCATTGATAATTTAACATTTAATTCTTCTTTTTGCTTTTCTAATTCATTAAATTGTTTATTTGCTTCCTCTTCTTTTTCATTTAAAGTAGTCTCATTTTGACTTATCTCACTTTTTGCCTCTTCTATTTGTTTCTCCGCACTTGTAAACTCTTTATTTGCTTTTTTCTCATTATCTGAAATTTCTTTTTTACCATCTTCTATTTGTTTTTTTGCATCATTAATTTCCGCTTCTGCATTTGCAATCTCTTCTTCTGCCTCTTTCTTTTTATTATCAAATTCTGCTTGTGCATCATTTAGTTTTTCAGTTGCTGAATTTATTAATTCCTCTTGCCTTGCATTTTCTCTATCATCTTTTATATCTTCTATTTTAGTCTTTACATCTGAAATTAAATCTTTATATTTATCACTTGAAGTTTTAAGCTCATTTGCACCTTTTACTTTAACATATATATTTGTATAAACATCTTTTGCATTTACATTTTCTTTATTTATATAAATATAATAATTTACTTTTCCAGCACCTAATGAACTACTTCCTCTGTCATTTGAAATATAAAGTGGACTTATAATAGTACCTACAATTTTCATGTTTTTTTGTTTTAAATACTCAATTTCTTCCCCATCAGAATTTTTAGTATTTTCTATTTCTATATCTATTGTATCACCAATCTTTTTACTGTTTTGTGTTAAAAAATTAGGTTCTACAACACATTCTTCCTCATTTTCAGGTAACTTTCCATCTAACAATTGTACCTTATTTACATCTTGTATACACATTAGTTTAACAATTTTTTCACTATTATCTATTTCTACTTTACCATCTGTTTCATAAGTCCCAATAACATTTTCCACATTTTCTATTTTTGATATTTCTTCTATATCACTATCTGTTAATCCTAATGTTGACATTATTTGAATATCATATACATTTTGATTATCATAATATTTATCCATTGTGTCTACCATATCTGGTGAAGTTGCTCTTACTCCAGCAAAAAAACCTACGCCTAAAAAGGCCATTAACAATATTGATAAAAACCTTCTATACGTATTTTTAATTTCTTTTATACTATCTTTCATAAGTGCCTTTTTCATAAAACCTCACCTCCGGGGACGTTTCCTTTGCTGACATTTATGTCGCTTTTGGGACACATCTACCATTCTATTTCTTCTACTGGTTTTGGATTTTCGTTTATTTCTATATTTTCTACTGTTCCATTTTTAAAATGTATTACTTTATCTGCCATTGGCGAAATAGCTCCATTATGTGTTATTATTAAAACTGTCATCTTCTCTTTTCTTGCTGTATCTTGTAATAATTTTAATATTTGTTTTCCTGTTTTATAATCTAAAGCTCCTGTAGGCTCATCACATAATAATAATTTTGGATTTTTAGCAATTGCTCTTGCTATTGCAACTCTTTGTTGTTCCCCTCCTGATAATTGTGATGGAAAGTTATCCATTCTGTCTTTTAATCTAACTTTTTCTAATACCATTTCTGGCTCTAATGATTTTTTACAGATTTGTGTTGCAAGCTCTACATTTTCTCTTGCTGTTAAATTTTGTACTAAATTATAAAATTGAAATACAAAACCTATATCATTTCTTCTATATGTAATTAAATCTTTATTTTTTAAATTAGCAACATTTTTCCCATCTACTATAACTTTTCCTGATGTTGCTGTATCCATTCCTCCTAATATATTTAATGCCGTTGTTTTTCCTGCTCCTGATGGACCTACTATTACCACTAATTCTCCTTCATCAATCTCAAAATTAGTGTTATTTAATGCTTTTATTTCTATTTCTCCCATTTCATAAATTTTATTTACATTTCTAAATTCTATATATGCCATTTTTTACCACCTCACTTAAAGGTTTTTTATATAGAAAATTATATCATACAAAAATATTTTTTAAAAGATAATTCACTTAAAATTCATGTAAAATTTTAAAATAATTATTTGTTTTTAATAAAACATGATATAATAAATATAAAAATTATAAAAGGATTTAAAACTTATGGAAAATATTAATAAATATTACGAAAACACTAAAAATTCTCCACCACACCTTTTAATTAAAAAATTTATAAATATGAATATTAAACCTAAAAATGCTATTGATTTAGGTTGTGGTGCTGGTAGAGACACAATTTTCTTAATTAAAAATGGTTGGAATGTTTTAGCAATAGATAGAAAAAACACAAAAGAAATTATTAAAAATAAATTAAATGCTAAAGAGTTAGAAAACTTTAGATTTAGCCTTCAATCTTTTGAAAATATTAGTTTAGAAAAAACTAATTTATTAGTTGCAAATTTTAGTATACCTTTTTGTAATAAAGATTATTTTAATAAATTCTGGAATGAAATTGTTAATTGCATTGTAAAAAATGGTTATTTTGTTGGTAATTTTTTTGGACTAAATGACACATGGAAAGAAACTAAAAAACATATGGTATTTTTATCTAAAGAACAAGTATTAAATTTATTTAAAGATTTTGAAATAATAGAATTTAACCATATTGAAAAAGACAGCTACACCGCTCTTAACAAATTAAAACACTGGGATATTTACAATGTTATTGCAAAGAGAAAATAAAAATCAAGCAAAAATAGAAAGAAAACTACAATGTTTCTTTCTATTTTACTATTTTACTATTTTATCTTTTTTTAATTTTATTATTCTTCTTTTGTTGTATTTATTTTAAATAGTTTAAACAATTCAACAATTACAAGTGGTGCAAGTATTAATAAAACAAGCTCTATAATATTTTCTGTTGGAAGAAGTGGTATACTAAATATAGTTCTTAATGCTGGTATTGCAAGTATAATTATCATTAAAAGTGCTGACACTCCAACTGCTAATAATAATTTTTTATTATTTAATATTCCTGTTTTAAATACTGACATTTTATTATTTCTCACATTAAACACATGTACAAGTTCTGAAAGTGCTAAAGTTACAAATGCCATTGTTTGACCTACTTCTATTTTTGATTCATCTAGTGTTAAACCATCTATGGCTTCAGTAGTAGTAGCTAACCCTATCATAAATGCTCCTAAAGTAAGTAAACCTATCATAACACCTTGGTATATAACTCTAAATGTCATTCCTTTTGTAAATACTCCTTTTCCTGGTTTATTAGGTTTTCTATTCATTATATCTCTATTTGCTGGATCAAATGCTAATGCTAAAGCAGGAAGTGAGTCTGTTACTAAATTTATCCATAATATATGAATTGGAAGTAATATTTCTAAATGCCCTATATCTGATATTCCGAACCATTTAGCAAATAGTGGTGTAAATAATGTTGCCAAAAATAATACTACTATTTCACCAACATTACTTGAAAGTAAGAATTGTATTACTTTTAATATATTATCATAAATACGTCTTCCTTCTTCTACTGCTGATACTATTGTTGCAAAATTATCATCTGTTAAAATTACATCTGCTGCCTCTTTTGCAACATCAGTTCCTACCATACCCATTGCACAACCAATATTTGCTTGTTTTAAAGCTGGGCTATCATTTACACCATCACCTGTCATTGCAACAATTTCTCCGTTTTTTTGCCAAGCTCTAACTATTCTTACTTTGTGTTCTGGTGATACTCTTGCATATACTGAATATTGCCTTACATTTTTCTCTAAATCTTCATCTGACATCTTTTCTAATTCTTGACCAGTTATTGCCTCATTTTCATTTTCTAAAATTCCCAATTGTTTTGCAATAGCTGCTGCTGTAACCTTATGGTCTCCTGTTATCATAACAGTTTTTATTCCTGCTGTTTTACATTTTTCAACTGCTTTTTTAGCTTCTTCTCTTGGTGGATCTATCATACCTACCATACCAACAAATATTAAATCATTTTCTATATTTTTAATCTCATCATCTGTTGGTTTATGATCTAATTCTTTATATCCACAAGAAAGCACTCTTAATGCTTCTTTTGCCATTTCTTCATTGTGTTTTCTTACAATTTTAGCATATGTTTCTAAATCTTGTTTTATTTCCCCATTTAATAAATAACTATTACATTTAGCAAGTAATTCATCTACTCCACCTTTTGTATAAACTATATATTTTCCATTTTGTTCATTTATAGTTGTCATTAATTTTCTATCTGAATCAAATGGTACTTCACCTATACGTGGCATTTGCTCATAAATACTTTGTTTATAATCTAATTTAAATCCCATATCTACTAATGCTGTTTCTGTTGGGTCTCCTGTTAGAGTTCCATCATTTGAGATTTTTGTGTCATTACATAACATATTTGCTAAAACTAGTTTTTCTAAATCTGTTTCTTTACTTTCTTTATATTCTTCTACATCTTTAGTCTTTCCATTTATAAATATTTTTTCTACTGTCATTTGATTTTTAGTTAATGTTCCTGTTTTATCTGAACATATAACAGTTGAACTTCCTAATGTTTCTACTGCTGGTAATCTTTTTACAATTGCATTTTTCTTAACCATTTTTTGTACACCAATTGCTAAAACTATTGTTGATACTGCAACTAGCCCTTCTGGTATTGCTGCAACTGCTAATGATACTGCTGTCATGAACATATGGATTGGTTCTTTTCCCTGTAATAAACCTATTATAAATATTACAACACATATAGCTAATGCTGCTATTCCTAATGTTTTTCCAAGTTTATTTAGTTTTTCTTGAAGAGGTGTTATTTGTTCTTCTGTGTTATCAAGCATTCCTGCTATTTTTCCTACTTCTGTTGTCATTCCTGTTTCTACTACTATTCCTTTTCCTCTACCATAAGTAACTAAACTTGATGAAAATAACATATTTAATCTATCTCCAAGCCCAACTTCTTTATCTTCAATTTTTCCAGCATTTTTTTCTACTGGTACTGATTCTCCTGTTAAAGATGCCTCTTGTGATTTTAAGTTTACCGCTTCTATTATTCTTAAGTCTGCTGGTATGTAATCTCCTGTGTCTAATACTACAATATCTCCTGGTACTAATTCTTTAGCAGGTACTACTGTTACTTCTCCATTTCTTATTACTTTAGATGCATGGTCTGTTAATTTTTGAAGTGCCTCTAATGATTTTTCTGCTTTTGCTTCTTGAGTTACTCCTATTATTGCATTTACAATTACAACTATTAATATGATAATTGTGTCTGTTACACCTTCTCCTTCTGCTACACCTACTACTCCTGATACTATTGCTGCAATTATTAATACTATTATAGAAAAATCTTTAAACTGATCTAAAAATTTCTGAAATAAAGATTTTTTCTTTTTTGCTTTTAATTCATTTAATCCATATTTTTCTTTTCTTTTTTGAACTTCATCACTATTTAGTCCTTTATTTAAATCTGTTTCAAGTTCTTTTTCTACCTCTTCTACCTCTTTGTTAAACCAGTTATTTTGTTCCAAAAATACCACTCCTTTTTTTATTTTTTACTTTCTTTTTTATTATTACACTTTTTCTTATTTTTAACAAGAAAAAATGAAAAAAGACTTCTAAAAAGATAAAATTCTTTTTAAAAGTCTTGCTAACTAAATTTTTTTAGCTTACTAACCAGATTTTTAAATCGCGACTGTTGATTAGTAATTTAAAGCTACTCCCTTTTAACAATAATATATTTTTATAATCTTTTTTAATTTATTCTACCAACGACTATTTTATACTAAAAATTTTTATTGTCAAGTACTTTTTTAAAAGTTTTTATTCTTTTATTAAAAAATAAATTTGCCTTAAAAGAAAAGAGAGCCTAAACTCTCCTCCCAACTAGACTGACGTACTTAACATACGTTTAATTAATGAAAATCAGTATCCAGCTATCGACCGAACGAAGGGTTATTCCCTTCTGGTATATTAATTGTAACATCAAAAAAAAGAATGTCAACAATTATACTATATTTTATTCAAAATATTCATAAATATACATAAATAATATACTAAACCTTTAAAACTTTATAATTATCTATTACCAAAATAAAATTTTTGCATAGCTTATATTTTATATTCTGGTGACCCCTACGGGAATCGAACCCATGATTCCACCTTGAGAGGGTGGCGTCTTAACCGCTTGACCAAGGGGCCACTTAATTTGTACTTATTATTTATACCATTTTTTTTAATGTTAGTCAAGTGGTTTTATCTCAATTAATCCTAAAATTTCTTTTAATCTTTCATCTTGCCTGCTTAAATATAAATATCCAATTAATGCTTCAAAGGCCGTTGAATACATATAATCTTCCACACTTGCATTTTTAGGTAAATGATGGTTTTCAGAATTTCTTCCACGCCTTACTGCATCTTGCTCCTCTTCTGTTAATTTATCCATAATACCTTTAAGAATTTGTGCTTGTTTACTTGCTTTCACATAATTTATTGCTTCTATATGTAATTTATGTGGTTTCAAATTTGTTTTATTTATTAATTCTTGCCTTACATATAATTCATATACACAATCTCCAATATATGCCCATGTAAGTGGAGACATCATTTTTACATCTTTAATATCTTTTTTTCTTTCTATTAATTCTTCCATCTTCTATTTCCTCTATATTCTTTCCAACGTTATTTTCCCCAATTTACCATTTTTAAATTCATCTAATATAATCCTAGCTGTTTTTTCATCATCTATATTTCCGCCTGAAATAATACAACCTCTTTTTTTTCCTATTTCTAACATAATTTCATAAATATTAAAATTTTCCTCATTATCTTTATTTAACACTTCTTGTACATATTCATTTGTTAATCCATATCTTGTGCATAGTTTTTCTCTTTCATTTTCTAACAAGTATTTTACTAATTCATACGCTATTTCTGTTCTTTCTAATACATCCTCTTTTATTGTTCCTGTAAAACTAAGTTTTAAAGCAACATCTTCACTTTCAAACTTAGGCCATAATACACCTGGCGTGTCTAATAATTCTATTTTTTCATTAATGCGTATCCACTGTTTCTTTTTAGTTACTCCTGGTTTATTGCCCACCTCTGCTGTACTTTTTTTAGCTATTCTATTTATAAATGATGATTTCCCTACATTAGGTATTCCTATTATCATTGCTCTAATTTTTTTACCAACTCTTCCTTTTGCAATTTCTTTTTCTTGTTCTTCTTCCATTATTTTTTCTATTCTTTTTATAAAATTATTTATACCTTTTCCTGTATTAGAATCGACTAACACTGCTGGAATTCCCTTATTTTCAAAATATGATACCCACCTTTTGCTTTCTTTTTCATCTGCTAAATCACATTTATTTAACACAATTATTTTTTTCTTATTTTTTGTAATCTCACCAATGTCTGGATTTCTACTTGCCATTGGTATTCTTGCATCTAACAATTCTATTACTATATCTACTAATTTTAAATCTTCTATTATTTGTCTTCTTGTTTTTGCCATATGTCCTGGATACCAATTGATTACGCTTTTATGCAACCCCTTATTTTGATTTTCACTCATTTTTATCACCTTCTTCTTTGGATAATTCGTATAATTCTTTTTCATCTCTAATTATTTTAATCAACTCTTCTTTAGTAGGCAAATAAGTTAAATATTTAGATGCATATACATTTTTCACATCATCCCCTAAAGTCAGTTCCACCACTGCATCATCTTTATCTGCACAAAGTAATATTCCAATAGGTTCATTTTCTCCATCAATCATTTGAGTCTTTTTATAATAATTTACATACATTTGCATTTGACCAATATCCTGATGAGTTAATTTTCCAATTTTTAAATCAATTATTACAAAACATTTTGCTAATCTGTTATAAAATATCAAATCTGGATAATAATACTCTGCACCAACCTTAATTCTTTGCTGACTTGCGACAAAAGAGAAACCTCTGCCAAGTTCTAATAAAAACTCTGTTAAATGTGATAATAATGCACTTTCTAAATCCGTTTCTAAGTAATTTTTGTTTTCTTTTACTCCAACAAATTCAAATATATAAGGTGTTTTTAAAAGTTCTTCCGGTTGTTTTGCTATTAATCCTTTTTTAGAATCTTCAATAATTAATTTTTTATCAGGAGATATTAAATATCTATCGTACAATTTTGTATTAATTTGCCTATTTAATTCTCTATAGCCCCAATTGGATTTAATTGCTTCTTGCTCATAAAATTCTCTTTCCTCTTTTCTATCTATTCTAATTAATTGTTGAAAATGAGACCAAGATAATTCGGTCGGCACTGCCGACCATATTGGATATAACTCATAAAATTTGCGCATTCTTCTAATACTAACTGGCGAAAAACCACTACCAAACTCTTTACTTAATTTTATAGACAATGCATCTATTATTCTCTTTCCATAACTAGCTTTAGTACTATTATTAGATAATTCATAAGTAATTTTTCCAACATACCAATATACTTCTGTCATTGTAGTATCAATATGTTTAATCATTTTTTCTCTTGCACTTATTATCTTACTTCGTATATCCTGATAAATATTTTCAACATCAATTATATCATTCTCATTATTTACTATCATTTCATTTTTCTTTTTCAATATTATCACATCCTTTCATTTTTACAATAAGTCAAGCAATTTATATTCATCTTATTTTATTCATTATTTTCACTCTTTCTTTATAGCTATTTTTCTATTCATAATTATTTACCTTAGGTTATTATTATATCAAAATTTAATATTTTTATCAAGTAATTTATTTTGCCTTAAGAAACAATTTTAGTAAAAACTATTCCTCTATTTTTATATAATAATCTTGGTAAAATTTAGCTTTTTTTGTATCAACTTTTTTATAATAATTAATTATTTTATTAAAATTCTTTCTTACACTTTTATAATCCCCAATAAGCTATATTAACAATTGGTCTAATATTATTTCTATTTCTTTTATATCTGTTATCTTATTTTCGATAATATATTTTATTCTACTTTTAAGAAAAATAAGGTTTTCTTTTTGTAATTTTTCTATTACTTCTATTGTTCCTTTTAATTCATTTATTATTTTTCTAACTTCTCTATCAATATCGTCTTCCATAACCTTTCTCCTAAAACATGTCTAAAATTTCTCAAAGTCAAAATTAAAATATAGATCATCAGGAATGCATATATTATACTTTTCACCGAATTCATTTATAAAATCATCACTTGGTTCTCCATTTTTTTCATATTCTTCTTCTATATTTTTTTTTATTTGCTCCCTTATTTCATATGCTTCTTTTTCATCTACATATACAATTCCAGCCATTATATCAAAACATACATATATTTCCCACATATCATCTTTACATGAAAATAGACTAACTTCTATTTTATCTTCAATAACCTCACTAATCTCTAAATACATATTTTTATAATGTCTTCTTTCTTCTGAAAATACATCTGTTTTATTTTCCCATTTAGCCATTTTATAACTCCTTTAATGCTAATTTTTTAAACTATTTAAGAGGAGTTTTAGCTCCTCTTTTTCTTTAGTTATAATGTTCTATAATTATTTTTATCTGCTCTTTCATCTAACTCTCTATCAAACTTTTGATTTGTATAAAACCAGTCTGTTTTCTTATCTTTAGGATGTGCTTTTCTGTTTTTATCTGCTATTAAATCAAGCATAACAGCAACTGGTAATATAATACCTACCATTGATACAAATAGATTCATATATATATTTACATCACCAGTAATTGCACCTGTAATTGTCTGGATATTATTTGCAATATCTATTCCAAAATATATTCCATATGCTAATAAATATAATAATCCACCAACTATTTTTCTTTTTATTACTAATATAATACATAATAAAACAACAAATAATAATATTACTTCCATTTGTTCGTTTAAAGGTGTAAGTCCTGCTATATCCCATTTAAATTGTGCAGCAAGTGCAACTATTACTCTTAATATCAAAAACATAGCCATAAACATTACTAATATCCATGTTGAGAAATTTTTCATTTGTTACATCTCCTTTTTTAAAAGGCAAAGGTAAATTTAAAACTTTTCCTTCACCTTTATTTATAGTTTTAATTAATCTACAAAATCAAAGTCGTCTTTGAATTTTTCTTTAAATATTTCAAATACTTTATTTAAAGTGTCTTCATCATCAATAGAAACATAAGATTCTTCATCTGAATCTTCATCTGTGTCTTCGACTTTTAATATAACTACTTCTCCTTCTTCTTCTTCTCCTTCTTCAGTCACTGGTAATAATACTACATATTCTTCGTCATCTAATTCTACTAAATCTAAAAATTCAAATTTAACCTCATTTCCTTCCTCATCATTTAATATTATGATGTTATCTAATTCTTGATTTTCATTCATAATTTTTTCTCCTTTCAAATTTATTATATACAATTTTAATTATAATAACATATTTAATCATTTTTTGAAATACTATTTTTTAATTTATTCAAATATATTTCTAAAATATATACAGCAGATATAGTGTCAACTATACTTTTCTTTTTAGTTTTTTTAACATCCAAAAAATTCATAGTTTTATGAGCTTCTACTGTTGTTAATCTTTCATCTACTGTTTCTATTTTCATTTTATTATATTTACATTTTAGTTTATGGATAAATCCTTTAGTTATTTCAGCTCTTTCTGACATTGTCCCATTCATATTAAATGGCATTCCAACTACTATTGTGTCTACTTCATATTTTTCGAATATCTTGTCTAATTCCTTAAGTATTAATCTATCAGAACCTTTACTTTCAAATGTTTCTAACCCTTGAGCCGTTATATTTAATTCATCTGAAATTGCTATCCCAACTCTTGCTTCTCCATAATCTATTCCTAGTTTTCTCATATTAATCTTCTAATCCTATATATTTTTTTACCATTTTTTCTAATAACTCGTCTCTTTCTACTGTTCTTATTTTATTTCTTGCATCTTTGTGACTTGTTATATATGTTGGATCTCCTGATAAAATATATCCAACTATTTGATTTATTGGGTTATATCCTTTTTCTACTAATGCTTCATATACTTCTTTTAATATTTCTTGACATTTTACATTTTGTTCTCTTTCTACCTTAAAGCTCATTGTTTTATCAAATTCCATTATACTTTCCTCCTTCTTTCATTTATATATTAGTTATATCACTTTCACTTGGATCAGCATTATCTAAATACTCTTCTAATTTCTTTAATACTTCCTCTAATCCTGTTCCTTTATAATAAGATGATATTACAAAATTCAATCTTGGAACAGCTATTTCTTTTTCCATCTCTTTAGTTAATTTCTTTTTAGAATTAACTTCTAAATTAAGCTCTTTTATCTCATCTTCTGTCAAATGTATTTGCATTGCTTCTATCTTTTCTTTTATATCATTTAAGAAATCTGCAACTGCATTTGCTTCAACTCCTGAAAATGCAATGACAAATTTAGGCCCCATATATCTTACAAATACATACTCTTGTGATAAATTTTCATAAACAAAATCACTAATTGCTGTTATTACTTTATTTCCAAGTTCTCTTGAATAGTCTTTATTAATTTGTACAATATTAGCTATTTTAAACATACATATTGTAGAAACTGTATATTGGTCTATAATTTTTTTGCCTTCCCCATATAAATATTCTTCTGAATATAATCCTGTAAATAAGTCTTTTCTAACTATTGTTTCTAATGTTTTTTGATGTACTACTGTTTTTAATACAGAAACAATATTTTCTTTTATTACTTCTAATACTGTTGTATCAACATTATCAAAATCATGAGGTGTACCACTTTCTATTATCCAATAACCAATATATACATTATCAATATATAGAGGAAAAAATATAGCAGATTTTGCTCTTCCGAATTCCATTTGTTGATATGGAAGTCTTTCATTTTCATTATTTACTGTCACATATTTTGGTGTTGCTGATTCTATACTATCTTTAAACATATCTACATCTTGCAAAGATTTTAATGCATCCCAATGCTTATGGTCAACATTTGATGCTTTTACTTGATATTCAGCTCCATCAAATACTACTATTGTAGAATATTTTATTTCATATCTTTCTATCAAAATGTCATTTATCTTTTTAATTTTTTCGTCAACTGTGGATGTTTCACCTATTGCATTCATAAAATCTTGTACAACATATAAATTTGTTATTTTTTGATTTAAATTTCTAAATTTTTGTATTTTTTTATGTATTCTTACATTATAGAATATTAGCCCAATTACTATTAAAACTAATATAACAACTACTGCTATCATTACCACTTGGTTTTTTCCCCCTTGCTTTATTAATAATTATTTTTCATCTGATTTAAAGTATTATTCATACTTGGTGAAAAATTATTTGTATTTGTATATCCACCTGATACTCTTGGTGTATATCCAACATTTCCTGTTTGATATAACATATTTCCTAATTCTCTTAATGCTTGCATAAATGTTTTTGAATATCCTTTTAAAGTAACATCACATTCTATTATACCTTCTAAATATTTTGTATAAACATCTTGATCAAAAGGAATTGCTACATATTTTACTGTATTTCTATCAAATAATTCTGTCATAAATGACATTGAAGGGTCATTATAAAATGCCATTCCACCTATTATTGTTTTATCTGTTACTCCTTTTAATCTTACCATTTTATTAAGTACTATTCTTATCTTTTTTTCATCTAAGATATTTTTTGCTTTTAATTCCCTCAAAAAAGCTGTTAATGGTTGTATTGTTAGCACGTCTAATGTTTGTACTAAATATATTTCTTGTGCCTGTTCAAAATATCTATAAGGTGTATCAAAATCTGTGTCTATTAAAATCAAAGAATGATTTTGAAGCAATGTTTCAAGTATTTTATCTGTATGTATTATTTCTTCCCCTTCTTCTGGTAAAGATGTATATACTGTAAGATTTTGATTTACTTTTATTCCTTTTGCTTCTCCATTTGCTAATCCTTGAATTGATTTTGAAGCTGTTTGCCTTAATTCTTCCTCATTTTTTGTATATATATAATAAGAATTTCTATTTTGAGTAGTATCAAGTATTGCTACATTTATGCCTGATGTTGATAATAATTCTGCTATATTGTTCACTATAAAAGATGTTCCATTCTTTCCAGTCCCAATAAATGTTGCAATTTTCTTACCAGGTATCAAATATCTTGATAAGTCTATTTTTTCTGTTTGTATATCTATATTTCCTCTTGGTACATCCCTTGTTATATTACTTGGTGCAAAATTGTTTGTTTCGTAATTTTCTTCTTCATCTTTATATAAATTTGTAATATTAGATGTATTTTGCACATTCAAATTACTTTCTTCAAATTTATCTGCCTGTGTTGTTTCTTCTTGATAATTATCTGCTACACCTGGTAATATCATTTCTTCTGGTTCTTCTTCTAAACCTGGTAAAACAGAAATTTCTTCTACTGTTTTTTCTACATTTTTCTTAGGTCTTCCTCTTCCTCTTTTAACCGGCTGTACAACAGTACTTTCTTCTGGAAGTGGATTTTTTCTCGGTCTTCCTCTTCTCTTTTTTGGTTGTTCTTCTATTACTGGTTCTACTATCTGTTCTACTGGTTGTATATTTTCAAATATGTCTTCATCTAATTCTTCTAATTCTGGTTCTGGAACAGGAACTTTTACTTGTGTTTGTTTTGTTCTTGCTAATTTCTTGCCATTAGACATATCAACAGCTGAAGGAATAACTACTGGTTTAGACATCTTCTTTTGCTTTGGCATAAGTAATGTCTCACTTGGTCCTTCGTCTATAACTGGTTTTTGGTTTTTCCTTAATCTATCTGATACACTACTATTAAATGACATTACTTGTTGATATTTTGGTGATTTTTCTTCTAAAACAGCTCTTACATTTAGTGGCAAAAATTTGCTTATTATCCTTAATTGTGTATCATTATATTGTGCTGCTATATTATCAAAACTTTCTAAATATTTATCTTCATTTTTTCCTAATCTTTTATAATGTGCTAATATGTTTTGTATTTCTATTTCGCTTACATCATTTTCGTTTTCACTTTGATAATTCACATTTTCTGAATCTATCTGATAATATATTTTTGCATCTTTTTTAGAACGTGGTCTGTTTATTAATTTACATACTTCTTCTACACTTCTATCTGCCCCTATTACTGCATTATATACACCTATTCCGAATAGTTTTACTAACATTTCTTCTGATTTTGCTCTTCTGTCAGAACAAATCAAAATAATTGGTATATCTTCACCTTTTACATTTGATGCTTCATCACTAATACCGTCCAATTTTTCAAATATAAATTTGTCTATTTGATCATATTGTGTATGTGTAAAAGCTTCTAACTCTTCACTTATAACAATTCTATCATAAGTTTTATCTTTTTGTATTTCTTTTAAAATTGCATTAAAGTAATATACATTTTTGTATGAGATTATTTGTTTATAATCTTTTTGGTATCTCTTAACTATTGATTCTGAGATCTCTTCATCACTTACAGCAAATAGTACTTTCATTTGTTACCCCCTTCCAAATTTCACAAACACCGCAAATGCAAGTGGTAAAATTTGGCATATAATTAATATTGTTACAAATGTAACTATTAAAGCCATACCTTTTTCTAAAGTATCCAATTTTCTAATACCAATTATGTATTGATGTATAGCTCCTATAGCAATCCCCAAGAAACATAGAGGTATACTATAAATTCTTACTAAATTTAATATATATGCAACTAATCCATATACATCTGAACCATATTTTTCTTGATAATCTTCTAAAGACTTTGCAGCATTATCTTTTATTTCAACTATTTTACTTTCTGTTTCTTCATCTATTACTTGTTCTGCTGCATATACATTTGATGATACTAAAAATGCTCCGATTATTACTACCAATATGGTAAATACTAATAGCGCTTTTTTCATGTTTATTTTAGCCCCTTTCTAAAGTCTTTTAGTTAAATCTTCCATTTAAAGCCTTATACCCTTATATCATACAATAAATTGTAAAAAATATCAAGGAATTTTCTATAATTTGTTATATAAATATTCCATATGCTTATATACTGCATTTGCCCAGTTCTTATCTGTTGCATATTTTTTATTTACTCCTGTTAATGTCGGACCATTATAATATTTTCCAGATGCTTGTTCTCCACCATAAATTGTAGTGCCTTTTGCATTCAAATAATATTTAACAAATACTCTTGCTATTAAATCTATACTTTCTGAATAATCTGAAAATTCATATGCACTATTATATGGACTTGAATCATATGCTCCATATCCGAATAAATTGTACTTGTCTTTTGATATTTTTGACGTTCCCCATCCGCTTTCATGTATTGCTACTGCTGCTACAAATACACCATTTATATTATATTGTTCTTCTATGTAATAAAAATATTGTGCATTTTTTTCCATGACTTTGTTTACATCTTTACTATCTGTTAATATCTTTTTAAATTGTTCTAAACTAAGTCCACTTGGTTTATTAAGTTTCATATCAAAACTCAAAGGAGTAATATAGCCTCCACCACTATTATTTTTTTCTTCGTCTTGTACATTTTTTTCTTCTTCATTATTTTTATATGTAGTATTTTCTATTTTTACATATCCTTTTATACCTTGCCCTGTTATTTGATACCACTCACCATTTATTTCTACAACTGTTAATTCTACGTCTTTTCCTAATGTTGCTATTTTTTCAGAATTAATATTAGGTTCTAATTTTACCTCTACTCTATCTGATATTGTATATACTTTATCTCCTTTATTTACTTTATATGTACTTCCTACCCCTTGTCCAATTTCTACTATTTTATTTACTGCTGCTTTTGTTACCTTACTACTTATTTGTTCTTCTGATACTAGTTGTCCATTTTCATATATGTTTTTAGTTACTACTTCTTGTTTTCCTTCTCTTCCTTCTTGAATTACTTGTATTACGCCTTTTGGTAATTCTGGATTTGCTTCATATTTTGTTATATATTCTAAATCTATTTCTTCTGTTACATATTCTTCACTTGAATTATTTTCTGTATTTGTTTTTATTATTTCATCTATATCTATTAATTCTTTATTACTTATTTTAACATCAGATACTTCTGATACTGTTTCTTTTGCTAATACTTCATTCTTTACAAAAAAGTAATTATAAAATATTAATAAGTACAATAAAACTAAAATACCAACAAAAAATACTATTATATTTTTTAATGATATTCCTTTTCTTCTCTTTTCTTTTGATTTCATATTAATCACCTATTATAATTCTACATTTTTGACCTTATTTTGTCAACGAAAAAACCTCTAAAACCCCACTAGTCACTAAATTGTAATATACTTTTAATATTTTTGTAACAAAAAACACTTCTAAGTTTAATCTTAGAAATGTTTTATCAATCCTTTTTTATTTATTATTTATTTCAAATATTTTACTGTAATTTTATTTTTTTAGTAATATTTTTAAGATATAATAAATATTATAAAAATAGTAGTTATATTTATGCCTAAAAACACTTGATTTTATCTTATTTTTGTAATATTATAAAGTTGTTTACAAAGGAGGAATTATGGAAAAAAATATTAAAAATAAAAAATCGAAAAATATGAAAAAAAATAATAAAGAAAAAAATGATAATGTAAAAAATAACAAAATAAATAAGAACATAGATTTTAAGAATTTAAGTAAAAAAGAATTTATATTAACGATAATCACAGTAATACTGTTTATAATTGTTTTTATACTTTGTTATTTATTATTTTATAAATATGTATTAAAAAGAAATTTTGAAAATAGTGTTTTAGATTTTTCAAGTAAAAATGAGAAAACTGTTTTTGAAATAAAAGATATAACATTTTTTAGTAATTGTGATGTTAAAAACAAATCAGCATCAAGTAGTAATTTTACAATTGAGAATTTATACCAATATACTGACATGGCTATTTTTATAACAAGCCCTGAAAGTAACAAAAGTTACGAAAATACTCTAAAAAGTGTTTATATTGATAATATAAAATTTACAAAAACACCAACACTTGGCTCGCCAAGCCTTTATTATAAAAACATATCTAATTTTGCAAAAAGTGATATTATAGATGAAAATTTAATTAATAATAGATTAGATTTTAATATAACATCTGATGATGAAGCAAATTTAGATAAGCCAACACTTTATAATAATCTGGCAAATCCTATAGTTTTGAGCTATGTAAATAACAATATTAAAACAGATTATACAATAACAGATACATCTTCACCAATTACATATGATGGAACTTTACTTAAAAAATGTGATGTTTTATTAAGTACAATTGAAAGTAGTATTTCATTTGATATATATATTACAAATAATTTAGAACAAGAATTTAAATGTTCAGTATATTTAGATATACCATTAGAAACAAATTCTGAAACAATTTATGATGGTAAAGTAACCTTAAAAGACAGCACTAATTTTACATTTTATCGTTACAAATAGGAGGTACTAATTATGGAAAAAAATTTAACAGTTGCCGATAAGCTAAAGAAAAAATATCATAAAACAGAAGAAGTTACTAATTTTAAAGATATGTTATATCGTTCCGGAGATATTTATCGCAGCAGAACTGTTTTTAAATTAAAAGATGAAAATGGAAATATTAAAAGAATTTCCTATGAAGAATTAAAAAATGATGTCATATATCTTGGAACTAATTTAATAAAAAATGGATTTTTAGGTAAAAGAATTGCTGTAATTGGTAAAAATTCTTACAAATGGTCAGTTTCATATTTAGCTGCCTCTATTGTAGGAATTGTTGTTCCTATTGATAAAGAATTACATTCTGATGATGTAATAAATTTTATGAATGTGTCTCAAACTGCATGTCTTTTAGGTGATAATAAAAACTTAGACACTGTTTTAGATAATATCCAAAAAGTAGAAAATCCTGATACTTATTTTATATCATTTGAGGACAAGTTTAATGATTTTTTAAATGATGGTAAAAAATTATATTTAGCAGGATTTACTGATTTTGATAATATAAAAGTAGACCCAGATGAATTACGTATTTTACTTTTCACATCTGGAACTACTGGAAGTGCTAAAGGTGTATGTTTATCTCAAAGAAATATATGCTCTAATATTCTTTCAACATATGGTATTGTAAAAGTAAAAAGAAGTGATTTATTCTTCTCTGTTTTACCATTACATCACACTTATGAATGTACACTAGGATTTTTACTTCCAATATATAGTGGAGCTTCTATTTGTCATTGTGAAGGCTTACGTTATATTGCAAAAAATATGCAAGAATATCATCCTTCTGTTATATTATGTGTCCCTTTACTTTTAGAAAAGCTTCATAAAACTATAGTTAAAAATATGAACAAATCATTACCTGAAAAATATAGAAAACAAAATGATGATAATCCATATAATAGTCTACCATTTTTCATGAAAAAGATTGTTAAAACAAAAGTAAAAAACACTTTAGGTGGAAGACTTCGTGTTTTTATTGTAGGTGCTGCAAGTTGTAATCCTAATATTATATCTGATTTTAGAGATTTAAGTTTAAATACTCTACAAGGTTATGGACTAACTGAATGTTCTCCTTTAGTTGCTGGAAATACCGACTTTTTCCAAAAAGATGATAGTGTTGGGCTTCCTATTCCTAATGTAGAATATAAAATTGATAAACCTAATAGTGAAGGTATTGGTGAAATTATTGTAAAAGGTCCCAATGTAATGCTTCGGTTATTATGAAGATGAGAAAAGAACTAAAGAAACTATAACAAATGGTTGGTTCCACACAGGTGATCTTGGTAAAATTGATAAAAATGGCTATTTATATGTTACAGGTAGATGTAAATCTGTTATTGTTACTAAAAATGGTAAAAATATTTATCCTGAAGAGGTTGAATACTATTTAAATGATAATCCTTTGATTTCAGAGTCTTTGGTACTTGGAATTAAAAAAGATGATGATGATGAAACATATGTAAATGCTCAAATTTATCCTGATATTGAAGCTATTAAGGAATATTTAAAAAGCAGTATGCCTACAAAGGAAGAAATCTGGAAATTAATTTCTGATGTAGTTGCTAGTGTTAATAAAAAACTTCCTAATTATAAACATATTAAAGATTTTATAATTAGAGATAAAGAATTTGAAAAAACTACTACTCAAAAAGTTAAACGTTATGGTAGCAATATGATTTTTAAAGATAAAAAGAATTAGTGCTCTCTAATTCTTTTTTATCTTTCTTGATTATTACTTTTTAAATTTTCTTCCATGCTTATATAAATCCTATCTAACCTTTGTAATTGTTTTTCATATTCTTCTATTACCTCTTCTTCTGTGCTCTCTATATCTTTTTCCTTTTCTTTTCTATCATTATTTGCTCTTTTTTCTAATATTTTTGATAATCCTTTTTCATAGATAAAATAGTCTACTACATTTATACAATCATTTAATTCTTCGAAATTATCTTTTCCTACTACTTCTAATAAACTATTAATGTCACCTGTAATTCTTGCTCTAATTATTTGTTCTTTATATCTTTTAAGAAATGGCATAAGCATATTTTTAGTTATACTACTTGTATTTGCATCCATAATATTACTTAAAACTATTTCTTTTGGTTCTAATAAATATTCTTCTCTTTCATGTAAAATTTTTGTTGCTCTAATACTAAATATATCTGTAATATTTTCATTTAATCTTTCATATTTTCTTTTTTCAGGTCTATATAGATTTTTTTCTTTTGTAATATCAAATCCAGAACCTATCTTTTCTTTTCCTTTTGAATGTTTTTCTATCACATGGCAAAACTCATGTAGCATTGTATAATCAAGTCCTCCACCTTCTAATATGGTATAAAATAATACTGGCTTTTCTGGATTTATTGTTACAAATACTTTTCCTTGATTTAATAAATAAAATGCATCATTTTCTACATCTCCTTCTACTGGAAATTTAGAAAGTAGTTTTTTCATTTCTTCAAATTCTTCTGTTTTTGTAATGTCGGTATTTTTTCTAAATTCTAAAAAATCTTCTATATTTCCTAATGTTTTTTCATATTCTTGGTATTTTTTTAATATTTCGTTAAAAATTTTATTATATCCTTCAATCTTTTTTAAAACTTCTCTTCCTTCTTCTGTTCTTAAAAACTCTTCTAAATCATATTCATCTACTATTTCCTCATTACCCAAAAAGAAATTTATAAATCTTATTTGTTTTTCTGTTGTGTCTTTTGAATTTACTTCTTTTGTTTTCTTTTTAAAACCTCTAATACCCACATTGTTTTTTTCCGGAAAATACGTAAAACCACTATTTCCACAAAAATACTCCCTAGCTAATTTTCTTAAATCATCTGGCAATTCTTCTGCAAAACTTCTTCCTTTTTCTTTACTTACATCTATACCTATTTTTCTTAAAAATTCTATTGATAATTCTCTTGCTTTACAATTTTCTAAAAATATTTTATATTTTCTTATGCCCTTTTCTGAATTATATGTTACTATTTCTACACTTTCTATTCTTTTTCTTATTATTGTTTCATATTCTTTTCCGAATATCTTGGTATATATTTCTACTGCCTTTTTTCTGTATTTATCTAAATTTATATTTAAAATACCCATTTATATCCCTTTCATAATTTATATTTATTTTACATTTTTATCACTTTTTTCTTTATTTTTTAACCTTTCTTTTTTTCTCTTTTTGCTTTTCTTTTGTTTTTTATACTTTTTATTTGATTCTATATTTTCATACATCTTAATTTTGGTCACAAAGAGAGAAGCACTGCTTCTCCCTTTGTTTAAAAGTCTAATCTTTTTCTTTCCTTTCGCCTAGTCCATATGCTATAAATGTTATCAAAAAGACAACAATTGCATGATATATGGTAAGATCAACTAGTATTTCTGCTTGCGATGATAAAATTGAATAATTTATAAAATTTTCAAATATAAATACCATCAATGCAAATAAAAAAGAATAAACGACTTTTTTCATAATGTTTCCTTCCCTATTTGATAGTTATCTTTAATAGAAAACTAATCCAACATTACTTGCTTAACATTATATATCATTTTACATAATATTTCAAGTGTATTTTTTCTTTATGAGTACTCTATATTTATATATCCTCTATTTTTAATTGATGCCCATATCTAACACAATTTAATTCTTCTTTAATTCTAAAGCATTTCTCTAAATCTATATCATATGTATTTGCAATCATTATAACATAATATAAAACATCTGATGGTCCTTCTTCTATATCAGTATAATTTTCTATTTTGTTATAATCTATTGAGGCTTCTGGTAATGTTTTTCTTATCGCTTTTGCAAGTTCTCCTGTTTCTTCAAGCAATAATAACATTTTGTCTTGAATTTTTTGATTTGTAAAACCTCTTTTTTGTTCTTCCACTATTCATACTCCTTACATCTTATTTAAATTTATAATGTAATTTTTTTATTATTTTATAGAACAAAACTTTTATCTTTTTGATATATTCATCCTCTTTGCTTTTTCTTCTAACTTTTTATTCTATTTTCTTTAAACTTCTCTTATTTTCTTTTTCTAATTCTTTTAAACTTTTTTTAGGTGTAGGTAAATCTTCAGGCATAGTTCCGCCCTGCTTGTCTAATTGCTTCTCTAACGATTTTTCCAATTTTATTATGAGTATCACATGCTTGCTTTTCATTATCAACTCTGTCTCTTTTTAACCTTGACTCTGTTTGTGTAATACGAAATAAATTAGCTGCAAGTTCTTCACTTCCCATATTATCTAAAATATCTTCTCTATATCTTAATCCTTTTCTCTTAGCAATGTCATCTGCAGTTTCTCCATTATATAATCCTTTATATCCACTATTGTGAAATTTATCAAAATTTTTAACTCCTGCTTTTTTTGCTGTTTGATTTAATGAATAATTTCCTTTTCTTGTTAAATTTCTTTGATAAAATCTTTTTTCATCTTCTGTTAGTGAAGTGTATTCTTTTTCACTAATTTCTTGTTTCCTAGTTTGAACTGCAAAATATGTTTGTGCAAGAGCAATTACTTTCTTTCTAGTATCTCCATTTTGTGCTATTAAATAGCAAGCATAACGTGTTAATTTGTAATCTTTAATTACAACTTTTGCATTATTAGCACGTTTTGACAACTTGTCGACCTCGACAAAATGTTCTAGCACACTAATATCACTATTTTTACAAGATTCTTTTGCTTTGTTTATTACATTTTCAAATTTTCTCCATTCTTTATAATTTAAAACAATTTGTAATTCTCTAGCATACCAATATTCAGTTCCATATTCATCAACATGTTTTATATCCTCAAAAGTTTGATTGTTATAATTTTCGATTTTTTCTAATTTACTCATAATTATCATCTCCATTTATTATATTATATAGTTATTATTGTTCAAATATTTGTTCGTTTTGTGGTTGAAAATAAAATACAAGTTTCCTTGTATTTTTGGTGCCTTGAACTGGAATCGAACCAGTGACACAAGGATTTTCAGTCCTTTGCTCTACCAACTGAGCTATCAAGGCTTATATAAAAAAATGGCGACCTGGAACGGGCTCGAACCGTCGACCTCTAGCGTGACAGGCTAGCGTTCTAACCAACTGAACTACCAGGCCGTAAAACATGGTGGTCGCTACAGGGCTCGAACCTGTGACCCCCTGCTTGTAAGGCAGATGCTCTCCCAGCTGAGCTAAGCGACCATGTTCTTCCGACGAAATTTATTATACTAATTTTTTTCATACTTGTCAATAGTTTTTTATAAATTTTTTCATGTTTTTGCCATGTTTTTATCAAAATGCTTTAAATTATTGTATTTTCTAGGTTCTCTTGTTCTTTTATTTTATAATTTATCTTATTAAAGAGAGCTTGTTGCTCTCTTTAAATTTAAGCATATGCTTGGCGTTTCTTAAAGCTAAGTAGATTTGTAATTTCATTTTCTGTATTTTTAGCCTTTTTAGTTTTCTTAGCTCTTTCTTGTTCAAGCTCTCTTTTTTGTTTTTCAGCCATAGATTGACAAATTGCTTTTTGATACGCAAAATGTGTATCTTGTGCAATTTTACTCCAATTATAATCATTTCTAACTTTATTTTTAGCAACTCTTGTAATATCTGCACATAATTTATGGTCAAATAATAATTCCAAAATCGAATCAGCAAATGAATTAGGATTTCCACAATATGCTTTCATACCATTTACTTTATGATCTACAATTTCATTTAATCCACCAATATCTGATACAACAATAGGTCTTTCAGAAAGCATTGCTTCTAATGCAACAATTCCGAATGGTTCATATGTACTTGGAAAAACTGCAATATCTGCTGCTTTGTACATCTTCTGAACATCTTTCCCATTCATATATCCTGCAAAATATACCTTATTTCCTATTCCCATATTATTTACTTGTTGTTTTAATTCTTGTTCCATACCACCTTTACCACAGATAACAAGTTTTGCATCATTGTAACCATTTAATATCTTAGGCATAGCAGCAATCAAATGTTGAATACCTTTTTCATAAACAAGTCTACCCATAAATAAAATAATCTTTTCATTATCCATTGCATATTTTCTTCTAAAATTATAATCTCTTTCAATTCCATTAAATAAATTTAAATTAACACCATTAGGTACAACATTTATTTTCTCATAAGGAAGTCCGAACAATCTTTGTAACTCATTTTTCATATAATTACTATTTACTATTACTTCAGCTGCTTCATATGTAAGCATCCACTCTGTATCATTTATATATCTTTGTTGTTCATCATGAATACCACTATTTCTTCCGGCTTCTGTTGCATGTATTGTTGCAACAATTGGGATATTATAAGAATTTTTTAAAGTTTTTGCACTATAAGCTACTAACCAGTCATGGGCGTGAATAACATCAAAATTTCCTTCTTTTAACATAATTTCATTAGCTTTAGCTATCATATTAAAGTTTAATTGTAAAACCCAATCGATAAAATTATTAGGATTAATCATATAATTATCAACTCTATAAACCTTTACACCTTTATCATCTTCAAAATAAGGTGCATCTCCTTCTCTGTAAGTAATTACAGTTACATCATGTCCATCTTTATATAGTGTTTTTGATAAGTCATAAACAACTCTTGCAATTCCACCTACAACTCTTGGTGGATATTCCCATGTCAACATTAGTATCTTCATTAAAATTCTCCCTTTCTTCTCATAAATTTTCTTTCGTTCCTATTTTTAGTTCCACTTTGACATTTTCTTACACTATTGTATACAAATTTTCAAAAAAAGTAAATGCTTTTTTTGAAAATAATTAACTTTTTTAAAAAAACATTTACTTTTATATTTTCTATTTAATTATATTAAATTAATTAGACTTTATTCCAAATTTTTTTGCTACAAAAGATGTATCATAATTATTATTTTTAAAATCTTCATCTGATAATATTTTCAAAATAAAATCAGCATTTGTTTTAATTCCGTCTACTACTAATTCTGCAACACAACTTCTCATTTTAGCAATTGATTCATTTCTGTCTTTTCCATGAACTATTATTTTAGCTATCATAGAGTCATATGTAGGTGGTATTTTATAACCTGGATAAATTGCAGTATCAATTCTTACACCATTTCCACCTGGTAAATGTAAGTCTTTTATGATTCCAGGGCAAGGCATGAAGTTTTTATCTGGGTCTTCTGCATTTATTCTAACTTCCATACTGTGACCGTTAAATACTATATCTTTTTGTTTAAAACTTAGAACTTCTCCACTTGCAATTTTTATTTGTTCTTTTATAATATCAACACCTGTTACCATTTCAGTTACTGGATGTTCTACTTGTACTCTAGTATTCATTTCCATAAAATAAAAATCTTTATTCTTATCAACTAAAAATTCGATTGTCCCTGCATTTGTATATCCAATTTGTTTAACAGCATTAATTGCAACTTCTCCCATTTTCTTTCTTGTTTTTTCATCTAATATAGGAGAAGGAGTTTCTTCTAAAACTTTTTGGTTTCTTCTTTGGACAGAACAATCTCTTTCACCTAAATGAATACAATTTCCATGTTCGTCTGCTAAAACTTGTATTTCTACGTGTCTTGGGTTTTCAACAAATTTTTCTAAATATAAGCTATCATCATTAAAAGAAATTTTAGCCTCTTGTTTTACTAAATCATATTCTTTTTCTAATTGGTCTTTATTATATGCAATACGAATACCTCTTCCTCCACCGACCGCTTGATGCTTTAAGCATTACAGGGTATTTGATTTCTTCTGCTAAAGAAATTGCTTCTTCTTTAGACTTAATTAAACCATTTGAGCCAGGCACAACTGGTACTCCTGCATTTTTCATAGTTTCTTTTGCTTTTGATTTATTACCTAATAATTCTATTAGTCTATAATCAGGACCAATAAACTTAATTCCCATTTCTTCACAAATTTTAGCAAAAGTACTATTTTCTGATAAAAAACCAAAACCTGGATGTATGCTATCTGCACCAGTAAGACATGCAGCCTCTAAAATAGCTTTCATATTTAAATAGCTCTTATTAGAAGGTGCGGGACCCACACAAATAGCTTCATCAGCTAAACTTACGTGCAAAGCATTTTTATCTGCTTCTGAATAAATAGCAACTGTTCTAATACCCATTTCTCTACAAGCTCTAATAATTCTAACAGCAATTTCTCCACGGTTTGCAATTAAAACTTTTTTTAACATATTATTCATCCTTTCGTGAGACTTTTAGGGACGGGAATTTTTTGTCTCACTTTTACAATATTTTATAAAATGAGAAAAAAATTCCCCGTCCCTATTTTTCTCATTTAGACTACTGCAAATGTTAATTCCCCTTTTGCAGCTACTTTACCATCAACTGTTGCAATAGCTTCTCCAATTCCTATTGGACCTTTTCTTTTTATTATTTTTACTTCTAATTTTAAAACATCACCAGGAATCACCTGTTTTTTAAAACGAATTTTATCTATTCCACCGAATAATGCATTTTTACCTTTGTTTTCTTCCATAGAAAGAATTGCAACTGCTCCTGTTTGTGCAAGTGACTCTACAATAAGTACTCCTGGCATGATAGGATTTCCTGGGAAATGTCCTTTAAAATAATATTCATCTTCACTTACATGTTTATATGCAACAGCACTTTCTCCAGGTATATATTCTTCCACTTCATCTATCATTAAAAATGGATCTCTTTGTGGTATTATATTTTTTATTCCTTCTTTATCTAAAACCATTTTTTATCTCCTCATTAAATTATATATTTCTTTGTTTTGTATTTTTATTTTCTATTTAATCTTAAATAATGGTGTTCCATATTCTACTACATCTTCATTTTTTACACATATTTCTACTATTTCACCGTCAAATTCTGACTCTATTTCATTCATTAATTTCATTGCTTCTACAATACATAAAACTTGACCTTTATGCACTTTATCACCTATTTTAACAAATGGTTCTTTTTCAGGTGAAGAACTTGCATAAAAAGTTCCTACCATTGGGCTCTTAACTACTTTTGCGTTTTCTCCTTCTAAGTTCTTCTCTGGATTTACCAAAGCCTTTTCTTCTGGCTTTCTAACCACTGGTGGTGTCATTGGTGCTGAAGCTTCTATAATATTTCTTGGTTCTTTTATGACAATTTCTTTTTCAGTATTTTTTTTCATTTTAATTTTTACACCTTCTGGAAATTCTATTTCTAAAGAATCAATTTTAGAATCTCCCATATCATCCATTAATTTTTTAATATCTTTATAATCCATTATTCTTCCTCCTTTTATATTAGATTATAATTTATAGATGTGTCCCTTTTGCGACATAAATGTGTGCAAAGGAAACGTCCCTAATTATACTTTTTTAATAATAAACTACTATTATGTCCTCCAAAACCTAATGAATTTGACATTGCATATTCTATTTCTCTGTTTCTTCCTTCATTAGGTACTATATCTAAATCACATTCTTCATCAGGTACTTTATAATTTATTGTTGCTGGCACAAATCCTTCTTCTATTGCTTTTGCACACACAATTGCTTCTACCCCTCCTGCTGCTCCAAGTAAATGTCCTGTATGTCCTTTTGTTGAACTTACCATTACCTTTTTAGCTACTTCTTCTCCTAAAGCTGTTTTTATTGCTTGTGTTTCTGAACTATCATTTAAATGTGTTGACGTACCATGTGCATTTATATATGTAATTTCTTCTGGTTTTACATTTCCATCTTCCATTGCAAGCTTCATTGCTCTTGCTCCACCTTCTCCACCAGGTGCTGGTGATGTTATATGATATGCATCTGATGTTGCTCCATAACCCACTACTTCTGCATAAATTTTTGCACCTCTTTTAAGAGCATGTTCTAATTCCTCTAAAACTACAACTCCTGCTCCTTCTCCCATTACAAAACCACTTCTTTCTTTATCAAATGGGATACTAGCTCTTGTTTTATCTTCTGATTTTGTCAATGCCTTTATGTTTGTAAAACCTGCTATACCAAGTGGTGTTATTCCAGCTTCTGTTCCTCCTGCTATAATTACATCTTGGTATCCATGCTTTATCATTCTATAACTTTCTCCTATACAATGTGTTCCTGATGCACAAGCTGTTACCATAGCATATGATTCTCCCTTTGCTCCTATATCTATTGCTACATTTCCTGTTGCCATATTTAATATTCCCATTGGTATATACATAGGTGAAACTCTATCTGGTCCTTTTTCTACACATTTTCTATTTTCTGTTTCTATTGTCTCTATTCCGCCTATCCCAGAACCTATTATTACACCTACTCTTTCCATATTTTCTTTTTCTTTATCTAACCCACTATCTTTCCATGCTTCTCTTGATGCTATCATTGCATATTGTGAAAATTTATCTAATCTTCTTGCTTCTCTTCTATCAAAGTAGTCTTCTGGATTATAGTCTTTTACTTCTGCTGCTAACTTTACTTTAAAGTCTGTAGTATCAAATTTTGTAATATAATCAATACCACATTTTCCATCTTTTATTCCTTTCCAAAAATCTTCTACATTATTTCCAAGTGGAGTTATTGCTCCTAAACCTGTTATTACAACTCTTTTCATTTTTAAAATCTCCTTTACTATAGGGACGTTTCCTTTGCGACTTTTTAGTCGCTATTTTGGACACATCTCTAATCTAAATATTTTTACATAACCATGCCACCATCTATATTTATTACTTGTCCTGTTATATATGAACTTTTTTCTGAACCTAAAAAGTAAATAACTTCTGCAACTTCTCTTGCTGTTCCCATTCTTTTTAGTGGTATTTGTGCATTTATATTTTCTTTTACTTCATCTTTTAATACATTTGTCATGTCTGTTTCAATAAATCCTGGTGCTACTGCATTTGCTCTAATATTTCTTGATGCTAATTCTTTTGCTACACTTTTTGTAAAACCAATTATTCCTGCTTTTGATGCTGAATAATTACATTGTCCGCTATTTCCTACAACTCCTACAACAGATGCTAAATTTATAATACTTCCTTGTCTTTTTTTCATCATATATTTAGTAGCTGCTTTTGTTACTAAATATGTTCCTTTTAAATTTATTTCTATTACTTTATCAAAATCTTCTTCACTCATTCTCATTAATAATGTATCTTTTGTAATTCCCGCATTATTTACCAAAACATCTATTTTATCAAATTCTGATATTACTTCCTCTACCATTTTCTCTACTTCTTCTCTATTTGACACATCTGCTTTTACCATTAGACATTTTACACCCATATCTTGAAATTCTTTTTTTATTCCTTCTACATCTGTTTTGTCTGATACATAATTAATCGCTACATTATATCCATTTTCAGCATATACTTTTGCTGTTTCTTTTCCAATTCCTCTTGATCCACCTGTTACTAGCACTACTTTTCTTTCTTCCATTATATACTTTCCTCCTCTAAATATTTTTCTAAACTTTCTAAACTATTTATATTATAAGTTTTGGCTTCTTTATTATCTTTTTTTACAAAACCTGTTAATGTTCTTCCGAGGACCAATCTCTACATATTCATCCACATTTTCTTCTTGCATTAATTTTATTGCTTTATCAAATCTTACTGGACTTATTATATGTTTTGTAAGAATTTCTTTTATGTTATCATTTTTATTATAATAAGTTCCATCTATATTTTTAATTACTTTTACATTTTCTTCATCTAAATTAAATTTAACTTTTTCTAACTCTTTTTCAAATGCCCTACTTGCTTCTAACAATTTTTCTGTATGAAATGGCCCACTTGTTTTTAGCGGAATAACTCTTTTTGCTCCTGCCAATTTTAACTTTTCTATAGCTTCTTCAACAGCATTTTTTTCTCCAGAAACTACTGTTTGAGAACTGCAATTATAATTTGCAGGAACAACAAATTTACCTTGATTTTTTAATTCATTGCAAATTTCTTCTATTTTTGAAACGTCTAAGCCAATTACAGCAGCCATTTCATATTCTGAATTAGGAATTAAATTTCCCATATAATAACCTCTTCTTTTTATTAAATTAATACCTTCTTCAAAAGAAATTATACCAGAATACACTAAAGCTGTATATTCTCCTAAACTTAATCCACATGTTATTTTAGCATCTATTCCTTTAGCCTTTAGAACTTCTAAAATAGCTAAACTTGTTACCATTATTGCAATTTGAGTATTTTCTGTTTTATTTAATTCTTCTTCTGGTCCTTCAAAACACAATTTTTTAACATCAATCCCAGAAATACCACTTGCTTTATCAAAAACATTTCTTGCTTCTTCATACTTTTCATAAAAATCTTTTCCCATTCCCACTGTTTGAGCTCCTTGTCCTGGGAATAAAAAAGCTCTCTTCATAAAAAAATTCCTCCTTTTAAAAATAAGAATTACTCCAGTTACCTGTTTTATCTTAAAAGATGTGTCCCAAATAGCGACATAAATGTCGCTAAAGGAAACGTCCCTAATACTCCAATAAAATACTTCCTGTGTTTAAACCTCCACCATAACCTAGTAAAATAATTTTGTCATTTTCTTGTAACAAGTCTTTTTCTTTCATCTCTGCCATTGCAATAGGAATACTAGCACAAAAAGTATTTCCTACATTTTCTATATTTATATATAATTTATTAATATTAATATCAAGTCTATTTGCTATTGCTTTCATAATTTTCATATTTGACTGATGTGGAATTATATATTTAATATTTTCTATATTCTCAACTGATTTTAGAAGTATTTCTTTAATATTTTCCACTGTATTTGTAACAGCATATTTATAAACTTCTTTTCCGTTCATATATATTTTACCTTTATTTTTTCCTATTTCATATGTTAAAATATCTTTTTGGTCTTCCTCAGCTTTTATATTTGAAAAATACTTCTTTTTCTCTTTGCAGCTTTCTATAAGCATAGCTCCTGCTCCATCTGATAATAATGCTACTGTTGATAAATCATTTTCATCCACAATTTTAGATAATAAGTCTACTCCTACAATTAATGCTTTTTTTACTTTTCCACATTCTATATATACTTTACATATATCTAAAGCATTTATAAACCCACTACATCCTGCTAACACATCTAAACATATACATGGTTTTATATTAAAAAATTTTTTTATATAATTAGAAATCCCTGGCATTATTTTATTAGTTGATGTTGTTGCTACTATTATTAAGTCTACTTCTAAAATATCATTTGTTTTACTTATTTTTTCAACTGCTTTTATTGCCATTTCTTCTATTGTTTCATCTTTTACATAATATCTTTGTTCTATTCCTGTTCTTTTTTTTATATAACCTTCTTCTAAATTAAATCTTTTTTCTATATTTTCATTTAATATTTTTTCTTTAGGTAAATATGCCTTTACATCTGTTATTTTTATATAGCCCATTTTTTCCTCTCTTTCTGCATCTATATATATTTATATCACTTTTTTATAATTTTTTCTATTAGTCTAAGCGGTCAAAAATAGATAAGTATTCTAAATTTTATAAAACACTTATCTATTACATATGTCTATTATATTTTTATACTTATAGTTATTCTTCACCATTTTGTTCTGATGTTTCTTCTACAAATTCTCCGCCTTGGTTTTCTTCGCCACTTCCTTGATTATCATTATTTTCCGCTGGTTGTTCTTCTATATTTTCATTTCCTGACATTTGCTCTTCTCCATTATTTGTTATTCCATCACTATTATTATTGTTATTATTATTTACAGATGTATTTTGCTCATTATTATTTGTACTTGTGTTTGTGTTATTAGTATTTGTATTATTTGTTTGTGTATTACTACTTATATTACTATTTCCACCTTCGCTTTGTTTTCTAACTCCTATATTATCTAAATATACCTCTGCATCCATTGTTTGATTATTGGCTGTTATATAATAATGTTTTTGTCCTCCACTTATTGTCATATAAATATCATCTGCTACAGGTGCTCCGAATAATTGTTGTCCAACTGAATTTAATAGCGTATATTTTTCATCTTTACATGCAACTAACACTTCATAATCTGGTATTACAAGTAAATTTATTGCATCTTTATTACTTCTTGCAATATAGCCAAAACTGTTATATGTAAAATCTACTACTTGTTTTCCTGTTAAATCATATAGACCCCACAATTCACCTTTTCTTACTGGAATTAAATTTCCTGCTAATATATATTTATTTTTTATATCATTTTGTGAAAACGGTGATATATCCATTCCTACTTCGTCATTTTCTATATATATTTTAACATTTCCTCTTGTGTCTATTACTCCATATTTTCCACCATTAGAAGCTACATATAAACCTTTATCACTATCCATTAGTTCAATATCATCATATGATATTTGAATTTTTGTTTCTCCTTTGTTTCCAAGTATTCCTACTTTTCCATCTACTTCTACTTTGAAATCTCCTGTTTCTGGAAGATATGTAATATTATCATATTTTGGTTCTAATATTGTTTTATTGTTTACATCTATTACAGCAAAATAATTATTATTTCCTTCTTTGGATACAACTAACATATCTTTTAATATAGCTTTTTGATTTGCAAATACTTCACTAATTCCCGTATATCCATAATCCAAAACATTTGAAGACCATGCTTGTACTAAATATGGTAATGTATAGATATATATTCTATTTGCATTTTTATCATATTGGAAACTAACATTAAAAGCTTCTTCTATTGCTTCTGATGTTGCATATAACACTCCTGATTTTGCAATTACTGGATCATCTACATATATATTTTGGTAATCTGCTCCATCTATTGTAAGATCTAATTTATATATAGTATTAGATCCTAAAGAAAAATTAGCTATTTCATTTTCATTTTGAATATAACATTTACTTTGTTCTTCTGATCTTTGGCTATACTCACCATTATAACTTTCATATCCTAAATAACTTGCTATTTCTTTTATTGGTGCATAAATCTTCCCATCATTTTCAAATACCAACATTTGTTTTAATTCTTCATTTAATTGTCCGGTCTAATAATAATCTCATTGTTGTACTTTGGATATAAAATAAATATCCTGCTATTGCAATAATAATTATTACAACAAAAATTATTAACCCTAATATTATTCCTGTTGTTCTTTTTTTCTTTTTTTCTTCCTTTGTTTGAAAGCTTTCTTCAATTAAATTCATTTGTACTCCCTCCTAATTAGTCGGTATAACCATATTTTTTATAAAATTCTTCTTTAAAGTTTAATAAATTATCCCTCTCTATTTCTATTCTAACCTTTTCCATCAAATTAGTCAAGAATTTTAGGTTATGAATTGATAATAATCTTACACCTAATATTTCTTTTGCTTTTATTAAATGTCTTATATATGCTCTTGTGTAATTTTTACAAGCATAACAATCACACTCTTCATCTAAAGGTCTCCAATCTCTTTCATATGTAGCATTTCTTACAACAACTTTTCCTCGTGATGTTAAAGCTGTCCCATTTCTTGCAATTCTTGTAGGTAATACACAATCACACATATCAATTCCAGCAAGTGCTGCTTCTATTAAATAATCTGGTGTTCCAACCCCCATTAGATAACGTGGTTTATTTTCTGGCATAAGTGGAGTGGTAAATCTTAATATATCTAAAAATTCTTCTTTTGGTTCCCCAACACTTATTCCACCTATTGCATATCCGAGGTAAATCTAATTCTATTAAATCTTTAGCACTTTGTTCTCTTAAATCTTTATAAAATCCCCCTTGGATTATTCCGAACAATGATTGTTTATCTACTGTTTTATGTGCCTCTTTACATCTTTTGGCCCACCTTGTTGTTCTTTCCATTGAATTTTTAGTATATTCATATGTTGAAGGATATGGGCAACACTCATCAAATGCCATCATAATATCTGAACCTAAATCTTCTTCAGTTTCCATTACACTCTCTGGTGTAAAAAATAGTTTTTTTCCATCTAAATGTGATTTAAATTGGACACCTTCCTCATTAATTGTTCTTAAATCACCAAGGCTAAACACTTGAAATCCTCCACTATCTGTCAAAATTGGTCTATCCCAATTCATAAATTTGTGAAGCCCTCCTGCTTCTTTTACTATTTTGCTACCTGGTCTCAAATATAAATGATATGTATTTGATAATATTATTTGTGCTCCTACCTCTTCTTTTAACTCTTCTGGTGTCATTGATTTTACAGTGCCCAAAGTTCCAACTGGCATAAATACTGGTGTTTGTATATCTCCGTGAGGAGTATGCACAACTCCTCTTCTTGCTCCCGAATTTTTATCTACATGTAATAATTCATATGTTACTGCTGGTTTCATTTCTCCCTCCTAATAGCTGTTTTTGGGGACGGGGTCAAAAAACAGCTTATCCTTTTTTTACATTTTCATTAATTTTATAATATACTATATACATTAAAACTGTTTTTTGACCCCGTCCCCAAAAACAGTCTCTCAAAAAAACTAAATAATAAGCATTGCATCTCCAAAACTAAAAAATCTATATTTTTCTTTCACTGCTTCTTTATATGCTTTCATTATATAATCTTTTCCTGCTAATGCTGATACAAGCATAAGTAATGTTGATTGTGGCAGATGAAAATTTGTAATTAATCCATCTATACATTTAAATTTATATCCTGGATATATAAATATCCCTGTGTCTTCCTCTGTTTCTTTTACAAATCCATTTTCATCTGCTATTGATTCTAATACTCTACAAGATGTAGTTCCTACTGCTATTACTCTTCTTTTTTCTTTTTTTGCATTATTTATTTTTTCTACATCTTCTTTTTTAATATAAAAATGTTCTGTATGCATTTTGTGTTCTTCAACTGTTTCTTCTTTTACAGGTCTAAATGTTCCAATTCCTACATGTAAGGTTACATTTGCTATTTCTACACCTTTTTTTCTCAAATCTTCAAATAATTCTTCTGTAAAGTGTAAACCGGCTGTCGGTGCCGCCGCTGACCCTTCATATTTTGCATATACTGTTTGATACCTATCTTTTTCTTTTAGTTCTTCATGTATATATGGTGGAAGTGGCATTAAACCTATTTTATCTAATATTTCATTAAAAATTCCTTTATAAATAAATTTAACTTTTCTTGTCCCACCTTCCATTATTTCTAATATTTCTGCTTTTAATAAACCATCTCCGAATATTACCTTTGTTCCTACATGTAATTTATTTCCTGGTCTTACTATACATTCCCATATGTCACCTTCTATATTATTCAATAATAGAAATTCCACATTTGCTCCTGTTTCTTTCTTTCCGTACAATCTTGCTGGTATTACTTTTGTATTATTTCTAACTAGTACATCTCCTGGCCTCAAATATTTTATTATATCTTTAAATTTTCTATGTTCTATACTTTTTTCTTTTCTATCTAATACCATTAATCTTGATTCGTCTCTTTTTTTTATTGGTGTTTGTGCTATTAATTCTTCTGGTAATTCATAATCAAATTCTGTTACTTTCAAAATTATTCCTTCTTTCTAATTTTCTAAGTTTCTATGTTTATATGTTTTATATTTATTTTTTATTTTTTCATTTTTATTTTATATTTACAAAAGTTTTACTTTATTTACTAAATTATTTATTATTTGTCTTATTTCTTCTATTATATTTTCAGGTTCTTTAAATGCTTCTACTTTATATGAATTTTCAAAGTTACTTTTCTTTGCTGGTTTTAATGTATATATTTCTTGTGGTAATCCAATATATCCGCTATTTGTTCTTATGTTTTTATTCATATAATCTGTATACCATCTTTTTTGTCCTATTATTGCTTCATTTTCATATCCATATTTTTCATAATCGTGTAATTCTGGTCTTTCATATCCATATTCTTCTGAATTTCTTTCAAGTGTGTGTAAAAATTCATGTAAAAATACCTCTTCTGGGAATTGATTTATTCTTACATTATATTTATATACATAACTTTTTGAGCTATTAGGAAGTCTTATGTTTGAAAATCCTATTCCATAATAATCCATTGACCCTAATCCTATCCAGTCGTTTATTTCTATGTCATTTTCATGTTCTTCGTCTCCGCAGTCTTACTACTACAAATATATGGTCGTAATTATTTTCTTCAATTGTTGTTTTTATTTGTTCTTCTACATCTTCTGGTGCTACATAATAGCCGAATTCTTCATCATATGATAATTTACTAAGAGGTGTATTTATTTCATATATATCACATTTTGCTCTCATCTTTCCTTCTGATAATGTATAACATGAGTTTTCAAATCTTGATATTGTGTCTTCTATATCTCTTACATCATTTTGTGTTACTTCTAAGCTTACTTGATTATTATTAATATTTACACTTGTATTATTAAATATAAAACATGCAAATTTCCAATTACTATTACTTTCAGGTATTCCTTCTTCTAAACTAAATTCTGAAAACCATGCTTTTCCTTTTGCTTCTCCTAAATTTCCTCCTAATCTAAATCCTATATTTACTTCTTCCCTATCTTTACTATTAAATATTAATTCTATTTTTTGCCAGTCTGTTGTTCCTTGTATTGCAACTGATCTTTCTGTTGATCCTTCTATTGATATATGTGCTCCTACTCCTGATATTCCGTTTTTTGATTCTACATTTTCTGTTTTTACCATGCAAGTTACTCTATATGGCTGGTTTTTTTCTACTTTTACTTTTTCATAAAACATTGCATCATTAAATTTTTGTGATTCAATACTATAACTTCTTTTATCATTGTATTTTACTTTGTCATCTCTTTCAAATTTAGATGTATATAAATTTGCTTCGCTTCTTATAAAATTATTAAAGTTATTTTTTTGATAATATCGGTATGCATAAAATAACAATACAATTAATATTATTAGTGTTATTCCATATGTAATTCTTCCGAATAATGTTTTTTCTTTTTTAGCCATAGATTTCTCCTATCTTTAGTTATATTTACCAAAAGCTATGGATTTTTCCACAGCTTTTCTATTTCTAACTTCCTCTTTATTTGTTTAAATCTTTCATTGTTAAATTTATTCTACCTTGGTCATCTATATCTGTTACTTTTACTGTTACTTTATCTCCTACATGTAAAATGTCTTCTACATGTTTTATCTTTTTATCTGATATTTTAGATATATGAAGTAATCCTTCTTTTCCTCCACATCCTAAATCTATAAATGCTCCAAAGTTCATTATTCTTACTACTTCTCCATAATAAATGCCACCTACTTCAACTTCTCTTGCTATATCTTCTACCATTTCTAATGCTTGTATAGCTTTTTCATTTTCTGTTGAATAGATAAATACTTGTCCATCTTCTTCTATGTCTATTTTTACCCCTGTTTCATCAATTATTTTGTTTATCATTTTTCCACCAGGTCCTATTACATCTTTTATTTTGTCTGGATTTATTATTGTACTTACTATTCTTGGTGCATATTTTGATACTTCTTCTCTTGGCTTATCTATTACTGGTAGCATTACATTATCTAATATATAGTCTCTGGCTTTTTCTGTTTTTTGGAATGCTTCTTCAATTATTTTATATGTTAAACCATCACATTTAATGTCCACTTGAATTGCTGTTATTCCTTTTTTAGTTCCACCTACTTTAAAGTCCATATCTCCAAAAAAGTCTTCTATCCCTTGTATGTCTACCATCATTACATAATCTTCGTCATTATCTGGATTTGTAACAAGTCCTGTTGATATTCCTGCTACTGGTCTTTTTATTGGTACACCTGCATCCATTAATGATAATGTACTTCCACAAATACTTGCTTGTGATGTTGACCCATTTGATGATAATACTTCTGATACAACTCTTATTGCATATGGAAATTCTTCTTTTGACGGAAGAACTGGTACTAATGCTTTTTCTGCCAATGCTCCATGTCCTATTTCTCTTCTTCCAGGACCTCTTGATGTTCTTGCTTCTCCTACTGAATATGCTGGAAAATTATAATGATGCATATATCTTTTACTTTCTTCAGTGTCTATTCCATCTAATACTTGTTCTTCACTAATCATTCCAAGTGTTGCAATTGACATTACTTGTGTTTGTCCTCTTGTAAATAATGCGCTTCCATGAGTTCTTGGAAGTAAACCTACTTCACAAGATAAAGGTCTTATTTCATCTAAGCTTCTTCCATCTACTCTTTTATGTTCATTAAATATCATTTCTCTTACGCATTTTTTCTCGAATTTATTAACAGCTTCTCCTATTTGTCCTTCAATTTCAGAAAATTCTTCTTCTCCTACTTTTTCTTTATAACTTTCTGTTATTTTTTCTGTTAAAGTTGCTATATTATTGTCTCTTGTTTCTTTGTCTGGTTCTAATAGAGCTGTCCTCATTTCTTCTTTATAGTTTTCTTCGATAAAACTATATATTTCTTTATTTACTTCAAATGCTTTATATTGGAATTTTGGTTTTCCTATTTCTTTTTGTATTCCATCTATAAATTCACATATTTTCTTTATTTCTACATGAGCTTCTTTTATTGCATTTAGCATTACATCATTTGAAACTTCATTTGCTCCTGCTTCTATCATTGTTATTTTGTTCATTGTTCCTGCAACTGTTAATGTTAGGTCTGATTTTTCTCTTTCTGCTTCTTTTGGATTTATTATTATTTTCCCATCTACTAAGCCTACATTTACTGCTGCTGTTGGTCCGTAAAAAGGTATATCTGATATTCCAAGTGCTGTTGCTGCTCCTATCATTGCTGCTATTTCTGGTGAATTATCTTGTTCTACACATAGAACTGTTGCAACTATTACTACATCATTTCTAAAATCTTTTGGAAATAGTGGCCTTAAAGGTCTATCTATTGCTCTTGATGTTAGTATTGCTTTATCACTTGGTTTTCCTTCTCTTTTTAAAAATCCTCCTGGTATTTTTCCTACTGAATATAATTTTTCTTCAAAATCTACTGATAATGGGAAAAAGTCTATTCCCTCTTTTGGTTCTTTTGATGCTGTTACATTTACCATAACACATGTGTCACCATAACGTACTAATACACTTCCATTTGCTAATCCTGCCATTTTTCCTGTTTCAATTACTAGTTTTCTTCCAGCTAATTGCGTTTCATAAGTTTTAAACATTTTTTTATTCCTTCCCTTCCTTGTTCCCAAGTCAGTTGTAACCTCTATAATATATTAACTAAACAACTCAAAATAAATCTATTTAATACATTATACAAGTTACTTAACTAAGAACTTGGCAACAATATTAAATTTCTCTATAAAAGCCCGTGCTAAAATTAAGCATAGGCTTTTATACTTATTTTATTTTCTTAGTCCTAATTTTTCAACGATGTCTCTATATCTATTAATATCTTTTTTAGCTAAATAATTTAATAGATTTCTTCTTTTACCAACCATCTTTAATAGACCACGTCTTGAGTGGTTGTCTTTTTTATGAACTTTTAAGTGTTCTGTTAGTTCATTAATTCTTTCTGTTAAAAGAGCTATTTGAACTTCTGGTGATCCAGTGTCATTTTCATCTCTTTTATATTTTGCTATTATTTCTTGTTTTAACTCTTTTGTCATCATTGTAATACACCTCCATTTTATTTATTCCTAAAGCCTGGTTTAAAGTTGGTGTAACCTAAAAACTAAGCCATAGGTTTTAACATATTTATTTTACTACATTTTTTACTATATTGCAAGCATTTTACAAAAGAAGTTTTGAAAAATATCTTTAAACTTTGTTTAATTCACAATAATAAATGAGACATAATGCCTCATTTATCTTTCTTAAATACTATAAACTTACTAAATATATAATTTACAATAACAACCATAACTTGTGTAACTATTTTAGATATTACATCATTTATATGTAGAACCTTAACCATTACAGCAAATGTTCCTACATCACACAAAATACCAGATATTATTCTTGCTGTAAAAAATGATACACATTCTTTAAGTAATGCTTTCTTTCCTTTAGTTTTACTATCAAATACAAATATCTTGTTTGTTGTATAAGCAAAAACAACTGAGCAAAACCATGAAAGTCCGCTACTTACTACCTCATCTATGTTAAATACTCTTGCAAATATAAAATATGATATAAAGTTTACACCAGTAGCTAGTACTCCAAAAACTAAATAGTTTATTATTTCTTTAAATTCCACATAAATATCTTTAATATCTTTCCACTTTAAATGTCTCCAATCTATTTCTTTTAATTTTTTCAACTTATCCATTTCTATTTATTTTCCTCTTTTCTTTTTAAGTCATTGAATCTATCTTTATATTGGTTTAACTTTATCTCAAAATCTTGTTTTTCTTTTTTTATTACTGTTTGTAAAATTAATCCTCCAAAAAATGACTGTATTGCACATATAAAGAAAAATACACTTGCTACAAATGATGGCATCTTTGGTACTAAGCCTGTTTTCATATAATCTATAAGTACAGGTATTAAAAATCCTAGGCCTATTAAAGCAAATACTACTGCAAGCCAACAGAAAAACGAAAATGGTCTATAATTTTTATATAATGTTATAATTGTTTTTATTACCTTTGCTCCATCTACATAAGTATTTAATTTTGATTCACTTCCCTCTGGTCTATCTCTATATTCTATTATTACATTTTCTATATTCATATTTTTATCTAATGCATGTATTGTCATTTCTGTTTCTATCTCAAATCCTTTTGATAATACCGGAAATGTCTTTACAAATTCATAACTATATGCTCTATATCCTGTCATTACATCTCTTACATCTGATTTATAAATCATATTTATTAATTTTCTAACTAGCATATTTCCACTATTATGAAATGGTCTTTTATTTTCCGTAAAATATGTTGATGATAATCTATCCCCTACTACCATATCCGCATTTTTTTCTAATACAGGCTCACACATTTTTCTTGCAAATTCTGCAGGGTATGTGTCATCTCCATCTGTCATTATATAACATTTAGCATCAATATCACGGAACATACTTCTAATTACATTTCCTTTTCCTTGTTTTCTTTCATATCTAACAATTGCTCCTGCTTTTCTTGCTATTTCATCTGTTCCATCTTTTGAATTATTATCATATACATATATTGTTGCTTCTGGCAATTCCCTTTTAAAATCTTCTATTACCTTCTTTATTGTTTTACTTTCATTATAACATGGTATTAATACTGCAATTTCATCCATATTTTTTCATACCTTCCTTTTTTTACTTTTTTATTTTTTTTATTTTTCTTTATCTTCCTCTTTTATATTTATCTTTTTATCAATTATATATTGAGGTCTTCTTTTTGTTTCATCATATATTCTTCCAATATACTCTGACATTATCCATATAGATAATAATTGTACCCCTGCAAAAAATGTTATTGCAACAATTGTAGATGTCCATCCTGCTGATAAATTATTTAATTTAAATATATAAGATATTAGTGCATAAATTAGTATTAATATAGATATTACAATAGATAAAATACCTAATGCTCCTACTAATTTTAATGGTTTTGTTGAAAAACTTATAATTCCATCTGATGCAAGTTTTAACATCTTTTTTAATGGATATTTTGTCTTTCCTGCAAAACGTTCTTGCCTTTCATATTCATAAGGCATTTGTTTAAACCCAACCCAACTAAATAAACCTCTTAAAAATTTATTATGTTCAGGCATATTGTTTACTACATCTACTACTTTTCTATCAACTAATCTAAAATCTCCTGTGTCTTTTGGTATTTCAACATCTGATAGAGCATTTAATGTTTTATAAAACATTTTTGCTGTAAATAGTTTAAATGCTGATTCTCCCTTTCTTGTTTTTCTTTTACCATATATTACTTCATTTCCTTCTTCCCAATATTTAAGCATATCAGGTATTAATTCTGGAGGGTCTTGAAGGTCTGCATCTATTATTATAATTGCATCTCCTGTTACTTCTTTTAATCCTGCTGTTACTGCTGCTTGATGTCCAAAGTTTCTTGAAAAAGATATTACTTTTACCTTTTCGTCTTTAGAAGCAATATTTTCTAATATTTCTAAAGTTTTATCTTTGCTTCCATCATTTATAAATATAATTTCATAATCATATTTTTCTAAACCACTTAATATCTTTTGTACTCTTTCATAACATTCATTTGCAACTTCTTCTTCATAATACATTGGTATTACTAATGATACTTTCTTTTTTTCCATCTTTTATTCCTCCATTAAGCCTCACATTTTTTATTAACATTAATTATCTATTTCTATTCTCTGAACAAGTCCCCTACTGGTTGTTCTGTATGTATTCTTTTTATTACTTCTGCGAATAATGGTGCAATAGATAATACTTTTATTTTATCAATTTGTTTTTCTTTATCTAAAGGAATTGTATTTGTTATTACTAATTCTTCTATTTCTGATTTTTTTATTCTTTCTATTGCTGGTCCTGATAAAACTCCATGTGTACATCCTGCATATATTGCTTTTGCACCGAATTTATTTAACACTTTTACTGTTTCCATCATAGATCCAGCTGTGTCTATTTCATCATCAAATATAATTGCATTTTTATCTTTTACATCTCCAATAATTGTACTTGCTATTGCTCTATCATCATTTCCTTCTCTTCTTTTATCTACTAATGCTATTGGACAATTAAAATATTCTGAATATTTATATGCCTTTTTAGAACTTCCCGCATCTGTTGCAACTATTACCATATTATCTAATTTTTTTTGTTTAAAATAATCTTCTAATATATATTCTCCTGTTAGCCTATCACAATTAATATTAAAATATGCTTGTATTGCGGGGTTATGTAGATCACATGTAATTACTCTTGTAGCTCCTGCTGCTTCTATTATTTGTGCCATTAATTTTGCTGTTATCGGAACTCTTGCTTGGTCTTTTTTATCAGACCTTGAATATGGAAAATATGGTAGTACCACATTTATGTTTTTTGCTGATGCTCTTTTTATTGCATCTATTGTAATTAGTAATTCCATTATTCTTTCATTTACTGGTGGTTTTGTTGTTTGTACTACATACACATCTTTTTCTCTTACAGTTTCTAATATTTGTACAAAATTATTATCGTTTTTAAATTTCATATGATTTATTCTTCCGATTTCTATTCCTAAACACTCACATATTTCTTTTGTAAATTCTTCTGCTGTTGGACAAGCAAATATTTTTATTTTCTCCATATCTTTCTCCATATCTTTTTTCCTTTCCACATATAACAATTAATAAATTCATAGTATTAATTCTTTCATTAATAATTATTTCTTGCTTTTTATAGTTCTTCTGCAAATCCTTTTTGTAGCTTTTTAAAGATAAAATATCCTATTACAGTTAAAACTACTGATGCACCTAATAATATGAAAAGTATTTGCATATTAGGCATTTGATGATAATAGAATATATCTCTATATGCATTTATTAAATGTGTCATTGGATTTAATTGTACTATTATTTGTAATGTATGTGGTAATTGTTCTAATTTATATACTATTGGTGTTCCATAAAATGCCGCCATTAAGATAACACCTATAATATGTTCTAGGTCTCTAAAGTATACTGTTACTGATGATACAATAAAACCTATTCCTAATAATAGAACATATTGAATTAGCAAAATAAAAGGATATAATAGTATATACCATGATAATCCCACACCTGAGAAAATTACAAATGCAAGTATTATTATTGTTGATATTACGAAATTTACTGCTCCACTTGTTACTACTGATATTGGAAGTATTTCTCTTGGAAAATACACCTTTTTTATAATATCTGCATTTCCAATAACAGTAAATGCCGCTTGTGTTATTGCTGTTGTAAAATATGTCCATGGTATTAATGCTATACAAATATATATTGGATATGTTTCATCTCCACCAGCAAGTAATGCTCCAAATATTACTGAATATACAAGTAATTGTAAAAGTGGATTTAAAAATGACCACATTATTCCAAGTATAGAATTTTTATATCTTCCTCTTATTTCTTTTTTTACATTTGTTTTTAACAATTCTCTGTAATTATATATCTTTTTAAATATATTCATTTTTCTTCCTTTCCTACATTGTTACTTTTAAATATTCATCTACAACTTCTTTTGTGTTTCCATCCATTCTAACTTGTCCATCATAAAGCCATACTGCTCTATCACATAGATTTTTTACAGAATCCATACTATGAGTTACAAATACCATTGTTTTTCCTTCTTTTTTTAGTTCTCTCATTTTATTAAAACATTTTTCTTGAAAATGTTGGTCTCCTACTGATAATATTTCATCTATTAAAAGAATATCTGCATCTACATTTATTGCAACTGAAAACGCAAGTCTCATATACATTCCTGATGAATATGTTCTTACAGGATTATCTATAAAATCTTGTAACTCAGAAAACTCTATAATTTTATCAAGTCTTTCATCTATTTCCTTTCTGGTTAGTCCAAAAATGGATGAATTAAAATAAATATTTTCCCTACCTGAAAAATCTGGATGGAAACCTGCACCTAACTCTAATAATGATGTTAGTTTTCCTTTTGTTTCTATTGTACCTTTATTAGGGAAAATAATTTGTGTCATTAATTTTAAAAGTGTTGATTTTCCACTTCCATTAACACCTATTAATGCTACTGTTTCACCTTTTTTTATATCTAAATTTATATCTTTTAAAACTTCTCTTTTTTCTCTTCTCTTATTTCTTGCAAAAAATAACATTCTTTCTTTTAATGTATTTGCTCTATCATAATAAATATTAAAACTTTTATATACATGATCTACTTTAATTGCTATATCATCATTTTCTTTCATTTATTTCTTAACTCCTTTTGAATTTTAGTTCTTTGTAATTATATCATAATTTCCCTTATTGTCAATCATTTTTAAACAAAGAAAAAATAGTTCAAAAAAAAGAAAAAGTAGGAGACAATCCTACTTAAAATTAGTTAATCTATTTTAATGTTCTTTTCATCTAATTTCTTACATAAGTCTTCATAATTTTTCCATCCTTCATTACTAACTGCCCATGCTGTTTTACTATTTTCGATTTCTTTTTTGTATAATTCATTAACATCATTAAAGCTTTCTAATAATAATTTTTTTTGAAATTCGTTTATTTTCACAAATTCTTTATAATCTTCTATTTCAGGTAATTTTATGCTGTTTATTCTTTCTTCATCTAAATTTTTAATAAAGTCAAAACATTCCTGTTCTAGCTTATTTCTAATTTTCAAGTAATCTTTTTTATTTTCTTTAGGTTTATTAATATCATGTCTTAGTTTTATACCTGAGAAATCATCCTCTTTAACCACATTTAATAATCTTAAAAAATCTCCTGTTCTATCATTATTCAAAGAATAATCAATAAATAGTACTGGTGTTTCTAAAGCCAGGGCTGGTAATGCACAATGTAATCTGGGAGTTATAACTAAGGATGCTTTTTGAATCTTTTTCAAATATTCTTCTACCTTTTCTTTTCTTTGTTCCCAATTTAATTCAGAATGTTCTTCAAGCTTTAAATTATTAGTTATTCTTTCAATTCTCTTTTTAGTTAGTTTCTTTATATTTTCATATATTTCATCTTTAACATCTACTAATAAAATATAATCTTCTTTTTCTATTCCATTAAATCTATCTAAAGTTAATGTCATACATCCTGAAAAATATGCATCTATACCGTTTTCTTGTAATAAATTTTTAGTATAACTATCTCTGCAACCAATTGGCTCATATTTTTTTAGGTATTCTTTTCCATACCCAGTTGTTATATGTTTTTGATCAATATGATATACTGTATCATAATGTGTAAAATGCATTGACACCATCTTTGGGTATATATATGGTGTAGGTGGCCAATTAAATTTTTTATTCATCCACCAAGCATTCATAAATGTTACCACTGGTTCTTTTTCTTCTGGTACAAATGATGTAACATTATCTCTATCTATTATATAATCTATTCTTGGTAAATATTTTGTTGCAACATAACTTTGTACATCATCACCTATATTTTCTGTGTCTTTATAGACAATTAGACCATATTTCATAAATTTACTTAGGCACGGAACCCCTCTTCTTTCAAGTGGAGGTAGGAGTGCCATTCCTCCTTTCAAATTTTTAACGAATTTTTTTCGGTTCTCTGTTGAGAAACAAATTTTCCTATGTTAATATTATGTACAAAGAGAAAACCGTTGGTAGTTTTTCTACAAAGGCACTCTTTTTGTACTTTGAAAAGTTAAGATATGGAGTTTTTACAACTAACCGTTTGTAATGTAAAATCTTAAACGTTGAAATATAAGTTTTTTAACTACATCACTTGGGAAGTTTTTTGAGTACCATATGTAGTTGTAGCATAGTATATCTATGTTACAAAGGGTGCAGTCAATCACCCTGCGATGTAACACCACTTTGGAGCAATCTATTGAACAAAGGTAGGAGATTAAACTCTTAATCACTTGCTACTTTCGGGTAGTTACAAGCCCATTACCTTTAGGTGATGGGTAGTTGACTTATTACCTCCAAGCTTTTATATTTATTTTTTATATGGGTTATATTTTAATACCCATTTTACAGCTTTTTGTTTTTTCCAATATTTCTCATCTTGCTTGAATTTTTCTACAATATCTGCCCATATTTCTTTATTAATTGGACTTGGGTTTGAATGTTTCTTTAAAAATTTTGGAATATTTTTTAATGTCTTTTCATCTACATCAAATCCCCAATCTTTTAAATTTACTTTTTCACTCAATATTTCCATCATTGATAAAAAGCATTTTTCACATTCACAACAATTTAGTTTATCTCCTTTATCCATATAGCATACTCTTAATTTCATTGCTTGTCCTTTATCCTTAAAATATCTTACAATATGTGCAGCTTTTTCTATTCTTGTTTTATCATATCCTTCGTGAACTATTTTACAGTCAGCATACTTAACTGTTTCATCTATTTCAGGGCAAGAACCACAAGTTGTCCCTTTTTGTGATTTAACATTTAATGTTGCTGGTATATAATGTGTTGTTATATTATATTTATATGCATAAGGTGCTACGTGTCCTAATAAACCTATTCCGTGTTGTATTCCTCTCCACCAGCTATCATCTATTACACCTTTTAATAATTTTTCTGTTAACACATGTTCATATATAAATTTTCTAAAATTAGTTTTTATGAATAAGTTTTTTAAATTTAATTTTTCAGAATATTCTTCTGCTAATTTTTTTAAAGAACTCCAACCTTCAGTATTATAGTCCCATACGTCTGTTCCCCATATAGTTATTAGTAGTGGCTTTTTATCAATAACTGATACCAAAGTTGACACAGAATCTATTCCCCCACTGAAAAATACTGAACAATTTTCTTTTTTGTTTTCGTTTTCAATCAACTTTTTAACTTCAACTTTTCCATTAAATTTTGCATTAGGATAGATATTTTGAAAAGCCTTTCTTGTATTTTCAATACTATTAAAATAATTTTTATCTAATTCTTCAATTTCTAATTTAGAATCAGTAAGCCAAATTATTGGAAGTACATTACTAACAAATGGTATTATAGCAATGCTTTTAGGTACATCTTCAATATTTTTTCCATATTCAACTTTAAATTTATTCTCTAAATTAAAGAATTCTGATAAATTTTCTGTTACATCATAATCTACAGTTAATATACTATCTTTTATTAAAATACTTTTTACTTTTATATTTCCGGTTTTTATATTCCATTTTATTTTTCCTCTCTATTCTTTTTTTCTTTCTCTAAAATGTACACCTAACATTATTGGTAAGCACGTAAACATTGAATATATATATCTAAACTCTCCAAATACTGGAGATGCTAAACAAGTTAGCCATAGTATACCAACTGGTATATATATAAGCATTAATCTATATTGTTTCTTATATATAGCATACATAAACATTGTAACAACTATCCAAAACGTAAAGCCTATACTATATAACATTGAATTTAATGGTAAATTTCTATTATCCAAAAGTTTATCAAAATTTTCTAATGATTGTAAATCAACTAATGGTGTATCTTTTAATTGCAATGCTTGTTCTTTTTCTTGATCTGATTGATAAACTTCTCTTCCTACTACCCAATGTATTGCTTCTGGATAATAATAGCCATAACTATTACACAAAAATGCTTCTACTGCTGACCTTGGATATTTCAAACATAATTTTACCCATAATTTTATAAAACCTACCTTATCTTCTGCAAAAGCTTCATCATCAAAATTATTTTTAACTTGATCTGATATTTTAGGATAATATAATTCTCCTATATTATCAACCGGTAAATATTTATAAATTCTCCATCTTTCATCATCTGTTAAATCTTCGTTTTTAGCCATCCTTGCAAATTGTTGTAATGGTATAGATAAGGCTTCTCTTGTTGACCCTTCATCAATATCTAATAGTGCAAAAATTGGTCCTTTCCATATACCGTAAAATACTAATACTATTGCAGTAATAACTATTAATTTTTTATAATTTTGTCTTGCAAATATGAAGATAAATGGAAGTGTCAATATTACTACATATAAACCATTATTTCTAAATAATATTACCAAAATCATACTAACTGCTAATAACACATTTTTTAATTTTGACTTCATAAAATGTTCTCTATTTATTGCAATTTCCGTCATCATTATTGTAAATATAAGCATTACTACAGCAAAAGGTATATCTTTCCACATTGTTATACTATATAATGCATTTACAGGGTATAAAGCATAAAATAGTAATGTTAATATTCTAAATTTTATATCTACATTTCTTTTTGCCATATAATAAATAGCAAATGAAAAAATACTAGATGTAACTAACATTTGAGCAATACTGTAAATTGCAACACCAACATTATAATTTCCAATAAGTTTACCTATATTCATTGCAATACTTATAAAAAATGTATGAAATACAGGGTGATGATTTGTTAAATTACTTATTCCTAAACTTTGGCAAATTTGTCCCATAGAATCTGCTGAAATAACACCTGGATAGTAATTTAAGAAATATGGTATCCAAGCTACAAATATTATTCCCCAGGTCAAGAAAAATGTTCTTTTATTATTAGTAAACCATTTGCAGTTTCCCTTAAAGAATTCCCTTTTATCTAACAATAAGTAAATATTAGAAATTACTCCATATATTAAAATGGCATATCCGAACCATTTTATTATAGATTTTATTAAAGCTATTCTATTATATAAAATCCCATTTAAATCTAAATAAGTATCAATAGATTGTCCTACAATCTCGAAAGAAGCAAATAATATTGCAAGTAAAGTACAACATATTTTTAGTCTTCTGTTTTTTTCTTGTGATATTTTACTAAGTGCCCAATATGTAAAAATAAAAAATATTACACATAATATTGAATTTCCCGTAAATGAATATTCAATAGCAGTATTATAGTCCATATTCATATTTATTGATAAAGTTACAAATATAGATAACAATACGATTATAATCGGTCTTATTTTTTCATAAATGTTTTTCATTTTGTTCTCCTTTTATTCTAAATTCTTTTTAAAGAAATCTCTGAATTGATAACACTTCTTTTCCCAAGTCCAATCTTCTCTTTGTTCTAAGTTTTCTTCTGATAATTCTTTAAATTTTTCTTTATGTTCTAATAATTCTACTAATTTAGCTTTTAAATCTTCTTTTGTTCTTTCTTTTAAAATAAATTCTTTTTGTTTTTCTCCTAATGCATCCCTTACAATGCCAACATCTGTAGAAACAATAGGCACTCCTGATGCCATTGATTCTAAAACTGGATTTGGTGTTCCTTCATTTTTAGATGCACATATATATAAATCTATTGAATTATAATAATCAGGCATTTTATCGTGAGGAATATACCCATCTTTTCTATCTGCAAATTTTAATTCTATTGGTTGTCCTTCATCTATTAATTCTTGTAATGCTGGTTTTATTATTTTTCTTACTCCTTTTAAATCGTTATCTCCTTCTGAGTCAGTAAATTCACTATTTCCTACCCAACCAATTTTTATTTTTCTATTAGATATATTTTCTAATTCAAATCTTTCTAAATTTTCTGGTTTGAATTTTGTTATATCAACACCATCACTAATAACAGCCATTGGTTTTTTATCTATATCTAATTCATTATAAATATCTCTTAAAATTGTTGATGATACAGTATAATTTTTAGCATATCTTGCAAATGATCTTGTTGTTTCAAAATTTTCTTTATCTAAGAATTTATGGTCATAAACAGAAGTTGTTACATTTTTTTTACTATAAAATTTATTCATAAACTCATCAAAAGTCATGCCCATATTATGAATATATCCTCTTGCATATTCATAGTCTAAACAAGAAAGTAAACCTCTCCATAAGCAATGTACTAAATCATATCTATCTGTTAACATTATAAATTTTACCGGATTATCTTCGAATACTGATACTGGAAAAATATCTATATCAAAATCATTTGATAAATATTTTTTTATTTCATTGGCTATATTACAATATGCCCACCCATCAACATCATATACAACAGCAATTTTCTTTTTACCATCTTTTCTTGAATTATCAAGTTTATTTTCATATGGGAATTGTTCTTCCATCTCGAATAAAAGTTTTATCTTTTCTTCAAAGATTGCATTTGTCATCCCATATACTTTTTCATCTATTATCTTTTCCATTTATTATCTCCTTATAATTTTTCCTATCTTTCTTTTCAAGCTATATAATTTTGAATTCGTTAAAGAATCTACCTGTTTAATCAGCTCTTCTTTCTCATTTACCAAAGCACCAATTGTTCCTAATAATGTTTCATTTTCTTTTTTCAAAATATAATTTGATAATTTTGCTCTTTCTAATTCCACCTCTATATCTATTTCTTGTTTCATATTTCCTCCTCTTTCCTATTAATTTTGTTTTATTATATCATATTTTCTTCAACTGTCAACGAAAATATAATTTGATTCGTTTTATATATAAACTTTTATAATATTACATTTTTTATATTGAATTAAACAATATAATATGTTATTATATACTACGTAAAAAATAGCAAAGGGGATTATGTATAATGAATAATGAATTATCAAAAAGCAAAAATTTTTTTAACATACAAAAATTTTTTAAAAAAATCTTATTTATAATATCAGTACCAACTGTTACCCTACTTTTATCTAATACAGGATCTGGAAAACAAAGATTATTATCTGTAATATTATCATTTATTATAGCTATATTTGTAACTTTTAAATTCAATATATTAGATAAAATCTTCAAAGAAAATAATAAGATATATAGTATAATTTCTGCAATTTTTGCAGTTATAACTTCGCTTTTCTTGGGGCAATTATTTTACTCTTATAATATAGTTGTTGAACCTGTTAGAAGTATTTTTATTAATATTTTACCAGATAGCTTAACAATGTATAGCTTCATTATATTATCATTATATGCTCTATACAGTTTCTATTACTTTTTTATAAGTAGATTTTTACCAAAAGCAAAAGAATTTTTTACAAAGTTAGAAAAAAATGAAAAAAATTACTTAATAATTTCTACTTGTATTTTAAGTTTAGCAATTATAGTAATCTATTCTATAACAAATATATTTTATGAACCTAAAATAAATGGAGAGGTTCAAACATTTGATGTAATATATTCTACTGATACAGGCGCTCATGGTATTTTAAATACCTATTTAAATATCAATTCTGTAGAAAATGATTTAAGACAAATATTATTTGCCGTATTTTCATTTCCATTTGCAATAATTGCATATATGATTGGAAATTTATTTAATAATTTAGGTAATGGATATTTTATATTGATTGCTATTATACAAGTATTCTTAATGAATATCTCTTGTATTTTATTGAGTAAAATGTTAAATTTGAAAAAAATAGCTCAAACTTTGTTTTTACTATTATATACAGTAACATATCCTTTTATTTTATTTGCATTTAATTTAGAACAATATGTATTTGGACTATTTTGGCTTATGTGCTTCTTGTATTCTTATATACAAAACCAAGAAGGAAGCAAATTTTGTTTTATTGCATCTGTTAGTTCATTAACTACAAATGCTATATTCTTTCCTCTTTTAACAAGTGGAAGAAAAATAAAAAAGTGGATTACTGACTTTCTATCCACAGGACTTGCTTTTGTTGCTGGTATTATTGTTTTTGGACAATTTCCTGTTATTTTAAATATATTTACAGGAGCAGGACATGTATCAAATTACATATCTGGTGTAATTAATTTTAATAACCTTTGTCAATACAGTAATTTTGTAACAAATTGTTTTATTGCACCTTTTAATACTGTTGTAGAAGAACGATTGGGACACCCATCATTTCAACTAGCACCTGCTAATGTTTTAAGTGTTTTAGGTTGTATAATATTTATATTAGTTATATTAGGATTTATCCTAAATAGAAAAAATAAATTTGCAAAAATATGTTTTTCTTGGGTTATTTTTTCTATAATACTTTTATTTGTTTTGGGATATGGCACTAGAGAAAATGGATTAATATTATACTCACTATACTTTAACTGGGCATTTGTTAGCTTAATTTTCTTACTTTTAAAGAAATTATTAGAAAAAAAGAAAAAAATATTTATTACATTATCAATTATATTAATTATTTTATTATTAACATTTAATATAAACGGATTAATAGATTTAATACAATTTGGATTACAATACTTTGATCATATAGGATAAGGAGAATAAAATGAAAAAATTGAAAAATTATTTAAAACTTATTAGAATAAAACATTATTTAAAAAACTTTTTAGTTTTTGCACCATTATTGTTTAGTGGAAATTTCTTTGAAAGTAATTATTTAATAAAAACAACTTTAGCATTTATTGCTTTTAGCTTTATGGCTTCTGTAGTATATGTTATTAATGATATTAGAGATGTTGAAAAAGATAGATTACATCCAATTAAAAAGAACAGACCTATAGCATCAGGTACTGTTTCTAAAACAGAAGGAATAATATTAGCAATCATTCTATTTATTGTTTCTGTTTTCATTAATATATTTATAAGCATATCTCCTCTTTCTTATGCAATATTACTAGGTTATTTATTTATGAATATTGCATATAGTTTTGGATTAAAAAATATACCAATAATAGATATTTTGATATTAAGCATAGGCTTTTTATTAAGAGTATTTTATGGGGCTATTATTTTAAATATAAGCGTTTCAAATTGGTTATACCTTACAATTTTAGCAATTTCTTTCTATTTAGGTTTAGGTAAAAGAAGAAATGAAATAGATAGAAGTAAAAATTCTAGAAAAGTTTTAGAACAATATAATCGTGCTTTTTTAGATAAAAACATGTATATGTGCCTAAGTTTAACAATAATGTTTTATTCTCTTTGGTGTGTTGATCCTATAAATACATCACGCTTCAAAGAACTAAATTATTTATTGATAACTGTGCCCCTTGTGATTTTAATTTGTATGAAATATAGTTTAAATATAGAAGGCAATTCTTTTGGGGACCCTGTAGATGTAGTATTTTCAGATAAAGCTATGCTTGCATTAATTATTATTTATGGTATTTTTATGTTATTAATTTTATATGTGTTGCCAATATTTATTAATTAATCTATGGAAAGTGTGATAATATGAATGTTTATGATTTTGATAAAACGATTTATAAAAGTGATAGTACTTTAGATTTTTATCTTTTTTGTTTAAAAAAGATGCCTTTTATATTAAAAAGACTTCCTAAACAATTTTATAGTGCTGTACTTTATAAACTAGGAAAGATAACAAAGACTGAATTTAAAGAAAATTTTTATATTTTTCTTAATGATTTACCAGATATAGATATTTTAATAAATGAATTTTGGAATATCCATTGTGGTAAAATAAAAAATTTTTATTTAGACGGAAAAAAAGATGATGATGTAATTATATCAGCCTCTCCTACTTTTTTGTTAGAGCCTATTTGTAAAAAATTAAATATAACATATCTAATTGCTTCAAAAGTAGATAAACATACCGGAAAATATACTGGAATAAATTGTTACGGTTCTGAAAAAGTTCGAAGATTTAAAGAGATTTTTCCAGACCAATCAATTGATAATTTCTATTCTGATTCTTTATCAGATGCTCCCATTGCAAAACTTGCAAAACATGCTTTTTTGGTATCAAAAAAGCATATTAAAAACTGGGAACCATAAAAGAAGATGCTCAAATTGCATCTTCTTTTATTTGATTTTGAAGTCATATTATATTTGTAGTATTTTCTGATACATTTGAATTTTCTATTGTAATATTTTCTTCTACTTTATTTTCTTCTTTCTTGTTATTTTCTTCTTCTTTTTCTATAT